>NZ_LSKH01000047.1:0-3516 GCF_001557395.1 Sphingomonas sp. CCH5-D11
GGCGTCCGCCGCCATCGAATGCCTGCTGCGCGACAAGCGCATCGCGGCGGAGGCCCTCCTGATCGAGCGTCTGCAACGCGGCGCCGCGCAGGGCGAGCTTGCGGCCAACTCCGATCCGGCCGTGCTGGGCAAATTCATCAATACGGTCATGGAAGGCATGTCCGTTCAGGCGCGCGACGGCGCTACGATCAACGAACTGCTCTCCATCGCCAAAATGGCACTCGATCGATGGCCGGCCGCGATATGATCGCTACATGGTGGTCATCTGCCAATCCGCCTCCCGCGACCGAACAGTCGAACTCATCTCATAGGACAAAAGCACATGAAACACGTGACATTGCCCGGCGGGGAAGTGGTTCCTTCGATGGGTCAAGGCACCTGGAAGATGGGCGAACGTGCCGAACGGCGATCCGATGAGATCGCCGCGCTGCGCACCGGTGTCGAGCTGGGCATGACGCTCATCGATACCGCTGAAATGTATGGCGATGGTGCGGCGGAAACGCTGATCTGCGAAGCGCTCGGCGATCGTCGCGACCAGTTGTTCCTCGTCAGCAAGGCGTATCCACAGAACGCATCGCGCTTCCGCCTTGCCGGTGCGTGCGAGGCGAGCCTGAAGCGGCTCGGCACCGATCGGCTCGACCTCTACCTGCTCCACTGGCGTGGATCGGTGCCGCTCGCTGAGACGATAGAGGCAATGGAGGCGCTGAAATCGGCAGGAAAGATTCGGCATTGGGGTGTCAGCAACCTCGATACCGACGATATGGGCGAACTTGTCGCTGCCGGCGGGGATGGCTGCGTGACCGATCAGATCCTATACAATCTCGTCCGTCGAGGCCCTGAGTTGGACTTGTTGCCGTGGCTCGCACAGCACAACGTGCCAGTGATGGCGTATAGTCCCGTCGAGCAGGGACGCCTCTCAAGCCATCCCGCCCTCGACAAAGTAGCGGCCCAGGTTGGCGGAACCCCTGCGCAGGTCGCACTTGCCTGGACGTTGCGCCACGATAGCCTTATCGCCATCCCGAAAGCGAGTTCGATTGCACATGTGCGGGAGAACCGCGCTGCCGCAGATATCGTCCTCTCCGACGCCGACCTTGCGACACTCGATGCGGCATTTCCCCGGCCAGCGGGCCGTCGCCCACTCGAAATGCTGTAGCGTCAGATGGCGACATCGTCTTTCAAAGCAACCGAACGGAAATCGGACCGCCTCGAGGCATTCATGGACGCGGTGCTGGCAATTGCCATCACCCTCCCGGTGACCGAACTACACGCACCAGAGCCGACTGACGGCGACCTGGCAGCGGCATACCTAAAGCTGGCACCGGAATATGCCGCCTACGCCCTTAGCGTGATCCTGATCGGTCTTTACTGGGCTTCCAGCCACTTCACCGGCAAGCTTCTGCAAAAAACCGATCATGGCTACAATCTGCTCAGCATCGGCTTTCTTGCCGCTGTCAGCATCACGCCATTTCCTGCGCGGCCGCTCATCGAGCATCTCGGCGGTGACGCGGAAAGCAAGACCGCCGTTTTGGCCTATCTGGGCGTGGCAGCGGCGCCGGCGACGTGGTGGTTCGTGCGTTGGGTCTATGCAACCGCGAGGGGGCTTCCAGACCAGCGCCTGACAGACGCCTACCTCAGGCGAACAACCCTCAAATTCGCCGTCACCGCCGGAGCCTATTGGGCAGCCTTTGCCCTGGCAATCTGGAATTGGCGTGCTGGACTGATCGTCGCGGGGATCGTTACGTTGAGCTATATCGTTCCGCCAGCAAAGCCCAGCTACAAGCCAGGCCAAGAACCGGAGAATGGTTGAGACCGGCTATAGACCCGGCGAGGCGGATGCTCACATCGGCTAATCAATCCAGGATCTTATCGATCGTGATCGGCAGGGACCGCACCCGCTTACCGGTCGCGTGATAGATCGCGTTAGCAATCGCAGCGGCGGTGCCGACGATGCCGATCTCGCCTAGGCCTTTCACCCCAAGCGGAGTGCTGCGGACGTCGCAGCGCTGGTCGACCGCCTCGACCGGTACCTGCGCTCGCTCGAGCACGAGCTATACAAGCCGATGTTCGAGGCAGGGATCGAGGCGTGATTGGTGGTCAGTTGCCCCGGGTGGTGGAGTAGCCGTAGGGGCTGACCACGACGGGGACATGGTAGTGCGCGGCAGGATCGATGACGCGGAACACGAGCTCGATCTCGGGGAAGAATGGCGCCGCTTTCCGTTCGGGTAGCCCGACATGTCGAACTGCAGTCTGTAGATGCCCGGCGCGAACCGCGACGGCTACCTACCCGACGCCGATCTCTCGGTCGAAATCGAGCAAACCTGTAGTCCTGCATTACGATCTGGCATCTTGCATCACCGCGAGCAGCTATCGAAACCGGCGTTTATCACCTACAGTCCTGCAAGGCAGGGTCGCCGGTCCTGCGAAACTGATGGTGGGGGTGCCGTTGCGACCTGTGTCAGCTGCGATCTGTGTTCCGGTCCGCAACGAGGAGACTGCGTTACCGAAGTTGCTGGAGGCGATCGGGCGACTGGACCTGGGCGACGTCGAGGCTGCCGTGTTCTTCCTCCTTGATGATTGCTCGGATGCGAGCGAGCAGGTAATACTCGAGCATGCTGGTCGCATGGCCCTTCCGTTCACGGTGGCTCAGGGAGACCCGTGCCCTGATGCCAATGCCGGTCGTGCCCGCCGGGCCGCCATCGCCCTCGGCCTGCATCATGCGACGAGCACGCCCCACGGTATTCTCCTGACGACCGACGCCGACAGCCAGCCCCGTGCCGATTGGGTCAGGGCGGCACTGCAGGGCCTGGCCTCGGCCGACCTTGTCGCCGGGCGAATCGTCCGGATCGCAGCGGAGCGGGATCCGGTGCAGGGGAGGGTCGAGCGCTACCTCGATCGGCTTCACGCCTACCGACGATCGGTCGACCCCGTTCCGTGGGACAGTCCGACCGGCTCCCACTGCTCGGGAGGCGCCAACATGGCCTTCCGACCCGGAGCCTATCAGGCACTGGGTGGCTTCCAGCCGGTGCCATGCGGCGAGGACGCCGCCCTGCTCGACGATGCCGGGCGCGCCGGGTTTCGCGTGCGCCGCGATCCCGGCATGGTGGTTGCGACCTCCTCACGGCGGCTCGGCCGGGCGCCGGGCGGCATGGCGGCTGCGCTCAGTGCCATCGACCATCACGGGGCACCCTCAATGCCGCATCCCCGAGGGGCGGCATGGCAATACCGACAGCAGGCGGAGGCGCGCCGCATCTGGGCCGGGCTCCCCGATTCCTTTGTCGCAGCTCGCTTCGGCGACCGTATCGGATTGACCGGTGACCATGTGATCGGCGTCGCGCGCGACTGCCCCAACGCAGAGGCGTTCGCCATGCGTGTCGTGCCGGCGCTGCCCGATATACCCGACGTCACCCTCGTCGAGGCCGAGCATGCCCTGGCAACGCTCGAGAACCAGCTTTGCGAGCAGGCGGTATGACGACGGCCGGAGCTCTGCGTCATGGGATCGTCGCGGCGGGGTGGGCG
>NZ_LSKH01000048.1:0-31915 GCF_001557395.1 Sphingomonas sp. CCH5-D11
CGGATTTCCGCCACTTTTAACTTGTCGTGAAGTCACACACCTGTAGCCCAAACACTATGCCTCCCGCCTCCTCCAACACGAATCATACCCAATCCCTCACCCAGCAAGTCCGAAACGCCGTCATCTGGCGGTCAGGCTCACAAATCGCCGCCCAGATTGTGCAATGGGCATCCACGTTTATGGTGATCCGGATCCTCGCGCCGAGCGACTATGGCCTCTTTGCGCTCACCGGCGTGGTGATGGCGTTCCTCAACATGCTGAACGGATATGGGCTGGCGAGCGGGCTGGTTCGCGAGGCGGAGCTTACGACGCATCAGATCCGCCAGGCGTTCGGCATGCTGATCGCGCTGAACGTAGGACTTGGCGCGATTCAGCTGGGCCTGGCTCCCGTCGCTGCCGCTTATTACCGCCAGCCTGAGGTGGCGGCGCTACTTCGCGTCCAAGCGCTGATTTATCTGTTCACGCCCTTCATCGCCCTGCCTCAGGCGCTGCTCAGCCGCAGCATGGACTATCGCCGCCAAGGGCGCGTTAACATCATCTCATCGGTTGTTGGCGCCGGCACCGCGCTGGTTGGCGCATTCTCCGGCTGGGGCGTGTGGACCCTGGTGATCGCCCCCATGGCACTCTTCGCCACACGCGCCGGCGGCATGACCGTGGCGGCAGGGTCGATCATGATGCCCTCGTTCGACTTCAGAGGCGCGGGATCACTCGCGCGATTCGGCGGTGTAATGGCCGCAGGACAGCTCTTCTGGTTCATACAAAGCCAGATCGACGTGTTCATCGCGGGGCGGCATTTGGATCTTCATGATCTTGGTATTTATACGACCAGTCTGTTTCTGGCGCAGATCTTCGTGTCCAAGTTCGTTCCGCCGCTGAACGAAGTGGCTTTCTCGGCCTATGCGCGGATCCAGCACGATCGCGCCGCGACGGCCGCCGCTTTCACAAAGGGCGTGCGGATCGTGATGCTGGCCGCCCTCCCCTTCTATTTCGGACTGGCCGTCACAGCGGACCCGCTGGTGCGGGTCATGCTAGGCGAGCAATGGGTCGATGCCGCGATCATTGTTCGACTGCTGGCGATCGCCATGCCGTTCATGACCCTTCAAGTGCTGTTCTCCCCGGCGTGCGACGCGCTGGGCCGACCAGGCGTGGGCGTTGCGAATGGCGCGGCGGGCTCGGCGATCCTCGCCGCCGGGTTCCTCGTCGGCATCCAATGGGGCCTGATCGGCATCGCGGCCGCCTGGATCGTCTGCTATCCCGTCTACCTGGCCGTAAGCTGCTGGCGCGCCCTGCCGGTGATCGGGGCGCGTGCACGCGACGTTGCCGCGGCCGTTGCGCCGTCACTCCTGGCCGCAGCGGCGATGGCGATCGCAGTTACAGCATTGGATCATTCGATGGTTCTCGCGCCGCTTCCCCGCCTTTGCCTGCTCGTCACGGCCGGGGCAGCGGTCTATGCGGGATGGCTGGCGCTATTCGCCCGGGGCGTCGTGCAGGAGACGCTCGCCCTGATCCGCAACCGGCGATAGCTGCGGTCAGACCTGCTGGATGTAATCCCGCATGGCGGCCGCATCGGCCTCCACCCGCTCGATGCGGTATTTGACAAGGTCGCCGATCGAGACGAGCCCGATCATCCGCCCCTCCGCGATCACCGGAAGGTGGCGGATACGACGACGGGTCATCAGCGACAGCGCCCCCATCACCGGATCATCGGGAGAGACAGTCAGCGCCGGCGCGGTCATGACATCCTGCACGGGGCGGTCGAGGACACCCGTATCCCCAGCCTTCAGGCAGTAGATGAGGTCGCGTTCCGAGAAGACGCCGAGCACCCTTTCTCCGTCGACCACCGGCACCGCCCCGATCCGGCGCTCCGCCAGCAGCGCCACTGCCTGGCGGACCGTATCGCGCGGAGCCACCACGATGGTTTCATGGCCCTTGCCGCGCAGGATTGCCGCGATCGTCATCGCCTCTCTCCTCATTTCAGACCCTGCCGCCGATCAGCCGTGAAGGTCACGGCGGCGTTGTTGCTGGAAGAATGCGCCATTCCAAGGCAGATGGAAAGCATGAGCCGGCTCGACGATCCTGAATATGCGCGATTCGCCTGGAAACGCTTCCGGCGCCTGCTCGCATGGAGCGGGCTGGTCGGCCTGGTCGCGTCCGCTCTCGCCGTATGGCTGGTCGGGCGATCCTATGGGGCTCTGGACTGGGTGGCGACCGTGGCGATGATCGGCGGGGTCACGGGATCGGTGCTGATGGCAGGCGCGCTGATGGGGCTGACGTTCCTCTCCTCCGGTACCGGACATGACGAAGCGGTGGACACCCGGGACTTCGACGACCTTCGCTGAGGCGGCACAGGCGCGGGAAATCCACGCCTCAACATTTTCCGGATTTTAAGCGACGGCGCTCGCGACAGGCCTTGTTAGAGTCCTATCCAGCTGGATTGATCCGCCTCCCCGGCGAAGGCCGGGGTCAAGCTGCTCAACGATGCTGGAAGGCACACCCGCTTTTTCCAACGCTTTCCCACCTGGACCCCGGCCTTCGCCGGGGAGGTGCTTCAAGGGACCGGGATCAAACCCTGGCCAAAGGAAAAGTAACCCGTCCGCGACAGCGCACAAACGAACGGGCCGGCTTCGCACCTAGCGAAACCGGCCCGTCTCTGTTCAGCCAAAGCTGAAAACGTTTTCTACGCTTCGACCTCTGCCGGTGCAGCAAGGGTGCGACGACGCCGCGGCTTTGGTGCCGCTTCCTCCGCCACAGCCTCACCACCAATCGACGGCGGCAATGCGCTGGCGTCAAAGCCGAGCTGCTCAGCCGCATCCACCGGCGCCTTGCGCGGCCGACCGCGACGCTTCGGAGCGGCGACGTCCACATCGCCATTCATTTCAGGCGAAGGATGTGCCGCAACGGTCTGGGCGGTTTCGACAGGCACCGTTTCGCCGTTCACGGGCGCGGCTGCACGCTCCTCCCGACGATAGTCGCCACGGGCGTTCGAAGAACGCTGCCGGCGATCCTGGCCATCCCGCTGGCGCGGCTCACCACCATCGGCACGCGTGCCTTCCGCCCGAGCACCCTCGTCGCGATCGGACCGGCTACGCCCGCCATCCTGCTGACGATTGCCGTCATACTGGCGATTGCCGTCGCGTTCCGCACGCTCGTCGCCGCCGCGGCCCTGCTCCTCGGCACGGATCGGCTCACCTTCGTCGCCGTAATCCTCGTCGAGATCGAAATCGTTCTGCGGACGACGCTCCCGCGCCTGATCCTCATAGCGGCCGCGCTGATCGGCGAGGACGCGGAAGTAGTGATCGGCGAACTGGAGGTAATATTCCGTGTTGACGCGATCGCCCTGCCGCTGCGCGTCCGACGCCATGTTCTTGTACTTTTCGTAAAGCTGGCTGGCGTTGCCACGTGCCCGGCTGTCGATCCGATTGCCATTGTCACGCTGGCCCTGGCTGCTTCCGCCCTGCGAACGCTGCCCACCACGGCCACGACGGCGACCGTTCTGACGGTTGTTGATCAAAATACTGTCCTCGTCCTCAAACCAAAAACGGCCTTGCTCCCGGAACAATCGGTGCAACAACCCCCGGGCTTCGGCGGGTCGGCGCAGATACGCCTTGCCTCCAAAAGCCTGCCATGACCGCCGGACTGCAGCGGTTGATGACGAAGGGTGGGCAAGCCGCCCAAAACTCAACCAAAAATGTTGATTTTGCGTGCCCCTGCGCTTGCCATAGCCGCAGAAGGGGCATTCTCAAAGAGAAATATTGGGTAAAATTCGCTGATTTCAAGGTGTGACGACTTCAAGATGTCACCACAAGGCACCGGTCCCGTCCGCCAAGATCCCGTCGCACCGTCACGTTCAAGCCCGCCGCCATGAACAGCGCGGCCGCCGATTGCCCCTGTGATGCCCCGATTTCCACGCAAGCCACGCCGCCAGGTGCGATCTGCGACGCGAGGAGGGGTGCGATGGCGCGGTAATCGTCCAATCCGTCGCGGCCGGCGTAAAGGGCACTCTGCGGCTCCCATCGCGCCACCTCATCCGGCACGGCTTCGCCCGTCGCCACATACGGGGGATTGCACAAAATCAGGTCGAACGCCGCGCCGGTACCCGCCCAATCGCCCAAGCGGATCTCGGCCCGTCCCGGCGCGATCCGATCCGCATTGCGGCGGGCGATCGCCAGGGCCTGCGGCGACGCATCGATCCCGACGCCGCTCGCCCCTGGCCATTGATCCAGCGCAGCCAGCAGCAGGGCGCCAGAACCGGTGCCCAGGTCAAGAATTGTACCTGGGCCAGGACCGGCACCGAAATGGTCGATCGCCGCCTCGATGAGGGTTTCACTGTCGGGGCGGGGGATCAGCACACCAGGGCCCACATCAAGGTCGATCGTCCAGAACGCCCTGCTTCCCGTGAGATAGGCGATCGGTTCATGCCGCTCCCGGCGCGCCACCAGATCGGCAAACGTCGCGGGCACCGGCTGGTCGCCAAGCGTCAGCAACAGTCGTTCACGGCTGATCCCCAGGGCATGGGCAAGAAGCAGCTCGGCATCGAGCCTCGGCGTTTCCGAGAAACCGAACCGCGCCGCCGCCGCGGTCAGCGCCGCACGAGCCACGCCCACCCCGGCGGGTACCAGGTGATCAGCCATCAAGCGTCGCTAACCGCTCGGCCTCGTCCTCCGCGATCAGCGCGCCGATCAGTTCATCCATGTCACCGGCCAGGATTTCCGGAAGACGATGCAGCGTCAGGTTGATGCGATGATCGGTTACGCGCCCTTGCGGGAAATTGTAGGTGCGGATTCGCTCCGACCGGTCGCCGCTGCCGACCATCGACTTGCGTGCGCCCGCCCGCTCGGCATGGAGGCGCTCGCGCTCCATCTCATAAAGGCGGGTGCGCAGGACCTTCAGCGCCTTGGCCTTGTTCTTGTGCTGGGACTTTTCGTCCTGCTGAATCACCGTCAGCCCCGTCGGGATATGAACGATGCGGACGGCGGAATCGGTCGTGTTTACCGATTGCCCGCCCGGACCTGACGAACGGTAGATGTCGATCCGCAGATCCTTGTCGTCGATCTGCACGTCCACATCCTCGGCCTCGGGCAACACCGCCACGGTGGCCGCCGACGTGTGGATCCGGCCACCGCTCTCCGTCACCGGCACGCGCTGCACCCGGTGCACGCCGCTTTCGAACTTCAGCTTGGCGAAAACACCCGAGCCGGTAACGGAGGCGACCACTTCCTTGTAGCCGCCCGCATCGCTGTCCGACGCGGAGATCAGCTCCACCCGCCAGCCCTGATTTTCGGCATAGCGCTGATACATGCGGAACAGGTCGCCGGCGAACAGCGCGGCCTCGTCACCCCCGGTGCCGGCGCGCACTTCCAGCATCGCCGAGCGTTCGTCCGCCGCGTCGCGCGGCAACAGCGCCAGCGCGAGCTTGCGGTCGGCCAGTTCCAGCGCGGCTTTGTTCTCGCGCAACTCCTCCTCGGCCATGGCGCGAAGCTCGGCATCGGCATCGCCGGTCATGAAGGCGAGACTGTCGGCCTCCTGCCGCAGCCGGCGCACCTCCGCCGCGGCCTGAGCCACGGGCTCAAGCTCGGCATATTCCTTCGACACCGCGACGAAGCGATCGCCGGGAAGATCCCCGGTGGCCATCTGCGCGGCAAGCTCGTCCCGCCGCGCCTCGATCTGGCGGATGCGTTCAAGCGAAATGGCGGTCATTGCTGCGCGACGACCATCGGTTCCACGATCGCGCGGACGCGATCAAGCGCATCCTGATCCGCGCCATAACCCCGTTGGGCATGGGTGAGCGCGCCATCCCGCAACGACAGGCTGTACGTCTGCGACGGCTTGCGCTTCAGCGCCTTGTCGAAGCGCTTGCGCGGGCTGCCCTCGATCGTGGCCTCCGCCGCGATACCGGCGCGGCGCAGCGCCGCCACGGCTGCCGTCGCCGCCAGCTCGAGGCCGGCACTTTCGGCAATGACATTGACCGGCCCATCGAACGCGGGCTCCTCCAGCAGCATGGCGAGCCGCTCCACACCCGCCGCCCAGCCGACGCCGGCCGTGGCAGGCCCGCCCAGGCTTTCGATCAGCCCGTCATAGCGGCCGCCGGCGAGCACGGTGCCCTGCGCGCCCAGCCGATCGGTGACGAACTCGAACGCTGTGTGGCGATAATAATCAAGCCCGCGCACCAGCCGCGCGTTGCGCGTCCAGGCGACGCCGGCGGCCTCCAGTCCCCTTGTGACGCTCTCGAAGAACGCACCGGCATCCGCGGTGAGAAAGTCATCGATTCCCGGCGCCGCATCGGCCACGGGCCGATCGCGCGGATCCTTGGAATCGAGGATGCGCAGCGGGTTCTTGTCCAGCCGGGCGAGACTGTCCTCGCTCAACTCGCCCCGATGCTGCTCGAAATGCGCGACAAGCGCGGCGCGCCACGCGTCGCGGGTCGCAGCGTCGCCCAGCGTGTTCAGCTGGAGCGTCACGCCCTCGGCAATGCCAAGTTCGTGGAGCAGCTGGTCCGCCAGGGTCAGGAGCTCGACATCCGCCGCCGGTTCGGGCGCGCCCAGGATCTCTGCGTCGATCTGGTGGAACTGACGATAGCGTCCCTTTTGCGGGCGTTCGTAGCGGAAGACCGCGCCGCTGGTGGCAAGCTTCAGGGGCGCAAATTGTTGCCATCCCTCGGTAAGATAGGCGCGCGCCAGGCCGGCGGTGAATTCCGGCCGGAGGGTCAGCGAATCACCGCCACGGTCGGGAAAGGTGTACATCTCCTTGGACACGACATCGGTCGTCTCGCCAATGGAGCGCGCGAAGACCTCGGTTGCCTCGAACACGGGGATCTCGACGCGCTGGAAGCAATAGAGCTTGCGCACCCGGTCGAAGGTGTCGAGCACGTGCGCGAAGCGGCGCTGTTCGCTGCCGAAGATGTCCTGCGTGCCGCGCACGCGGTTGGGAGTCTGTATCCGGGCCATTGCGGGCGCATCTAGGCGCGACGTTCGAAAGCGGCAATGCAGTGATGTGGCAGCGATGCGGGCGCCAGGTCATTGAGCTTCGGGCAGACGCTCGCTAGCGGGGCTAGCCATGATCCGTTTTGCCTTTGCGAGCGTCCTGCTCGCTTCCGCCGCCGTCGTCACGGCCCAGGTACCCGCCGGAAACTCCGCGCCGCAGCCGGCGCCCTTCGCGAGCTCCATCCCCGATCCGGTTGATCAGCCCTATCCGGGCACGATCGCGCTCAACGTGGACGCCACCGACGTGGCGCGCGGCATCTTTCGTGTCAGCGAGACGCTTCCGGTCGCCAAGGACGGGCCTATGGTATTGCTCTATCCGGCCTGGCTGCCGGGCAATCACGCCGCGCGCGGACAGATCGAGAAGCTGGCGGGGCTGGTGATCAAGGCGAATGGGCGGACGATCCCCTGGACGCGCGACCCGGTGGACGTTCACGCCTTTCACATCGACGTCCCCACCGGCGTGCGCGAGATCGAGGCGAGCTTTCAGTTCATCTCGGCGACGAAGTCGGATCAGGGCCGGATCACGATGACGCCGGAGTTGCTGAGCCTTCAGCCGAACTCGGTCAGCCTCTACCCGGCCGGATATTTCACCCGCCAGATCCCGGTGAAGATGACGGTGAAATATCCGGCCGGCTGGACAGCAGCGGGCGCGATCCCCGCAACGGTGAGCGGATCCACCTATTCCTATGCGCGGTCGAACTACGAGGTGCTGGTCGATTCACCAATCCTGGCCGGTCGCTATGGCAAGACGTGGCAGCTCACGCCGCGGGTGTCGCTCGCGGTTTACGCCGACACGCCCGCCGAACTCGCCGCGACCCCGGCGCAGATCGATGCGCACAAGCGGCTGGTCGAACAGTCAGCGAAGGCGTTCGGCAGCCAGCATTACGATAATTACACTTTCCTGCTGTCGATCAGCGACAATCTGGGCGGCATCGGGCTGGAACATCATCGCTCCAGCGAGAATGGCGTCACGCCGGGCTATTTCACCAAGTGGGACGAGGGACCCGGCCGTCGCAACCTCCTGCCGCATGAGTTCAGCCACAGCTGGAACGGCAAGTTCCGCCGCGGCGCGGATTCGTGGACGCCTGACTTCCGCACGCCGATGCGCAACTCGCTCCTGTGGGTGTATGAAGGGCAGACGCAATTCTGGGGTTACGTGCTTCAGGCGCGATCGGCACTGGTGTCGAAGCAGGACACGCTCGATCAGCTCGCGGCCATTGCCGCACTCTACGACAGCCAGCCGGCACGCCAGTGGCGCGACCTGATCGACACCACCAACGATCCGATCATTTCCGCGCGGCGACCCAAGGGCTGGGCAAGCTGGCAGCGCAGCGAGGATTATTACAACGAGGGCCTGCTCGTCTGGCTCGAGGTCGATTCTCTCCTGCGGCAGCTTTCGGGCGGCAAGAAGTCGATCGATGATTTTGCCCGCGCGTTCTTCGGCGTGCGCGACGGCGACTGGGGCGATCTGACCTACACGTTCGACGATGTGGTCGCGACGCTGAACGCCGTTCAGCCGCATGATTGGCGCGCCTTGCTGACACAACGGCTGACCGAACATGGCAAGGGCGCGCCGCTCTCCGGCTTCGAGCGCAATGGATATCGCCTCGTCTATACCCCGGATGCACCGGCATCCTTCCGGCATGGCGAGAAGACGCGCAAGGTAGCAGACCTTACCTATTCCGGTGGGTTCGTCGTCGGATCGGGCGCTGAGATCACGTCCGTCACCTGGGGATCGCCGGCATTCGACGCGGGCCTGACGGTGGGTACCACGATCGTCTCCGTGGGCGGGATGGCCTATTCGGACGATCGGCTGAAGGCAGCGATCGCCGCTGCGAAGGAAAACAAGACCCCGGTTCAAATGTGGGTCAAGAAGGGCGAGCGCTATTGGCAAGTCTCGCTCGACTGGCAGGGCGGCCTGCGCTACCCGCGCCTCGAAAAGATCGGCACGGGAGAGGCCGGTCTCGATCGGTTGCTTGCGCCGCGCTGACCCGCGGCACGAGTCTTCACTTCGTCATACAAAGCAAAGGGACCGAACATGCGCATCGACAAGGTGCCGACGGGTGACAATCCGCCGCACAGCCTGAACGTCATCATTGAAGTGCCCACCGGTGGCGAGCCAGTGAAGTACGAGTTCGACAAGGCCAGCGGCGCGCTGTTTGTCGATCGCATCCTGCACACGCCGATGCGCTACCCGGCGAACTACGGCTTCGTACCGCACACGCTGTCGCCGGATGGCGATCCACTCGACGCGCTGGTCGTCTCGCGCTCGCCCTTCATCCCGGGGTGCGTCGTGCGCGCCCGGCCGATCGCGGTGCTGAACCTGGAAGACGAAGCCGGCGGTGACGAGAAGCTGGTCTGCGTGCCGGTCGACCAGACCTTCCCCTATTATTCGAACGTCGGCGAGAAGGACGACCTGCCCGAGATCGTCTTCCAGCAGATCGAGCACTTCTTCACCCACTATAAGGACCTGGAAAAGAAGAAGTGGGTTCGCATCGGCAAGTGGGGCGGCGCCGACGAAGCGCGGCAGATCACCGTTGAAGCGATCGAACGCTACAATGACGCCAAGGCAAAGGGCGAAGAGCCGCACGACCATGACGTGCCCGGCCGCGACTGAGGGATGATTGCGCCGCCCGTCATTTCCGCCTGATCGGAAATGACGGGCGGCGCCCCTTCGCCCCTCAATGCGCGGTGAGCTTCAGCCCCGCGATGCACAGCACGACACCGAAGATCAGCGCGATGCGCACCGGCGTCGCCGGCTCGCCATAAAGCGCGATGCCCACCAGCACCGTTCCCAAGGCGCCGATGCCGCCCCAGACCGCGTAGGCGGTGCCCATCGATATGGAGCGGGAGGCGAATTCCAAGAGCCCCATCGACAAGGTGACGGACAGCAGGAAGCCCGCCGTCCAGCCAAGGTTGCGGAATCCCTCCACATGGCGAAGACAGGTGGTGAAGCCGACCTCGAACAGACCACCAAGCACGAGCCAGAACCACGCCATCAGTCGCACCCCACGTGCGAATGACGGACAGGTCCAGGCGTTGGCACGGTTCGGCTCAACATCGGCTCATGATCCCTTTCACATTCTGCCCGGCGCTCTTCACCGGCCGGCCAGCATGCGGAGCGCCGTGCCGGTGACGCGCTGGGTCGTCCATTCGTCCTGCGGAAGTGCGCCCTTGGCCCGGTAGAATTCAATGGCAGGCGTATTCCAGTCGAGCACCGTCCATTCAAGGCGCGGGCAATCGCGATCGATCGCGATTGACGCCAATTGCCTCAGGAGTGCCGCCCCCGCACCGGCACCTCGCGCATCGGGCGTGACGTACAGATCCTCCAGCCACAGGCCGCGCCGCCCCGTCCATGTCGAGAAGGTGTGGAAGAACAAGGCAAAGCCGATGCTCTCCGCCGCGCGTTCCGCGATCAGCGCTTCCGCAGCGGGCTCAGGGCCGAACAGCGCCGCTTGGAGCATCGGCTCTGTCGCCTCAACGGCGTCCGGCTCGCGTTCGTAAGCGGCGAGCTCACGGATGAAGCGCAGGATGGTTGGAA
The DNA here is from genome assembly GCF_001557395.1 of Sphingomonas sp. CCH5-D11. Lineage (NCBI taxonomy): Bacteria > Pseudomonadati > Pseudomonadota > Alphaproteobacteria > Sphingomonadales > Sphingomonadaceae > Sphingomonas > Sphingomonas sp. CCH5-D11. The sequence continues at coordinate 10,522 of NZ_LSKH01000048.1, forward strand.
CGTCGTTCGGTGTCGCCGGCCGGATGGCGATGGTCATGCAGCTTGCTCCAGCGTCTGCGCCGCGATGTCCCGGCGACGCGCGGCATAGACGCAGGCCGCGACGATGACGATGGCGCCGATCAATGTGTAGCCGGAGACGCGCTCTCCGAAGACCAGGAAACCGAGCACGGCGGCATAAACAAAGGACGTATATTCCGTCATCGCCAGATAGCCCGCCTCACCATGAGCATAGGCCCAGGACAGAAGCATCATCGAGACAAAGGCCAGCAGCGCCGCGCCGCCCAGCGGCAAAATGGTCGCCGCGGGCGGGATCACCGCAAGCCAGGGAGCAGCCATGCCCAGCAGACACAGGATGACGAGCGACTGGAGGCAGGCAGTCTCCGCGGGCCGGGCGGCGAGCGACTGAAGCCGGGTAAGGATCAGGTTCACGGCGTAGAGGACGGCCGACGCAAGGATTGCGATCGCGCCATCGAACGCGTCGGGCCCGAGCGCCGCCTGCGCCTGCCCGATGAAGATGGTCATGATGCCGAGGCTCGCCACCAAAACCGCCATGACCGTTCGCAGCGAGACCCGCTCCTTCAGCCACCAGGCGGCCAGGATCAGCGCAAGGATCGGCGCAATATAGGACAGGGCAATTGCCTGCGCCATCGGCACCCGCGCGAGCCCCCAGAAGAACAACAGGGCCATTGCACAAGTTACCGCGCCGCGCGTGAGGTGAAGCACCAGCGCTCGTCGGGTCGGACGGCGGATGCCGATGGTCGCCCATGCGATCCCACCCAGGGCAACATTGCCGAGCGAGCGCCACAGCATCGTGTTGTACACGCCGAGCGCCAGCACCAACCCTTTCATGACGGCGTCCATCACGGAAAAAAGGCCAATGCCGAGCGCGCCGATCAGAAAAGCGACACCGACAGGCACCATCTCACGCGAAGAATTGGTCATTTCAATGCATTAGATCGTTAAAGCTGCGTTGGCGAGCATTGAGCAGCCTTCCGTCAGGTTAATACCGTATGAACAATGGGCATTGGTGTTGACAGGCAAGCAAAGCGATAGATCGAAAAAATCGCAGCGCGACATCGGTTTAATAAACCGTCATAACAACGGGCGCGCCAGTTGACCTGCACAGACGCCACGCTAAAGCAACGGTAAATGTAAGGAGCGTCGCATGACTGAAGATACCGTTGACACCAATGCCGTTGAGCTGGCTACCGAGCTGACCATCGCATGGCTGTCAAATCCCAATACCCGCGCGTCCAGCGATGAGGTACCGGGATTTCTGCATAAAATGCATGAAGCGGTAAATCAGCTGTCGACCAACACCCAGCCAGTCTCGGACGAAGAGCCGGCAGGCGATTACACGCCGGCGGTTTCTGTCCGTAAGTCACTTGCGTCAAAAGATCATATTATCTCGATGATCGACGGCAAGCCTTACAAGACGCTGCGGCGCCATCTCGCCGGCCATGGACTGACGCCGACTGAATATCGTCAGCGTTATGGTTTGAAGCCCGATTATCCGATGGTTGCAGAAAACTATTCGGAAGCGCGCCGTGCCATGGCCAAGAAGATCGGCCTTGGCCGCAAGCCCGGCATGACCCGCAAGGGTTCGGACGAGGCAGCACCGGCCAAGCGCGGCCGCAAGGTCCCGGCGATGGCGGGAGCCGGGGAGGAATAAGTCGCATGGCGCGGGCGGCCCCATCGCTGCCCGATATGCGAAGTGCAATCGGCGGGCGCATTCGTGCGCTCGTCGGTTCCGGATCGGTCGACCTGTCGCGGCCGCCGGGTGATCCGGGCCTGTTCGGTCCCGGATCCATGGCATGGCGGGTCCATGCCGATTTTTCCGCAATGATGATCGGGGGCGTGTCGGCCCTGCTGCTTCAGATGCTCCATCCCCTGGCGCTTGCCGGCGTTTGGGATCACAGTGACTTTCGCCGCGATCGACTTGGCCGTTTGCGCCGCACGGCACAGTTCATCTCCCTCACCACGTTTGGCAGCACCAAGTCCGCCAATGCCGCGATCCACCGGGTGCGCGCGATCCACGAACGGGTGACGGGCACTCTGCCGGACGGCACGCCCTATATGGCGAGCGACCCGGCCCTGCTCACCTGGGTGCATGTAGCGGAGGTGGACAGCTTTCTGCGCGCCTATGTCCGTTATCGCGAGCCGGGCCTCTCAGGCGCGGAACAGGACCGGTATCTCGGCGAGACGGCGATCATCGCCGAGAGGCTTGGCGCACGCGAGGTGCCGAAATCGCGCCGGGAACTTGAGAGCTATTTCCGTGATGTCCGACCGCAGCTTTCCTACGACAATCGTACCCGCGATGTCGCCGCGGCGCTTTTGGCGAGCGGCCCCGATGCGCTGACGACCGGCGCGCTGGCAATCGTCACGCCGGCCGCGCTTGATCTGCTGCCGCCGTGGGCCGCGGCGATGCACGGCCGCACACCGAGCGCGATCGGCCGCCCCGCCATCCGACTGGGCGCGCGCGGGATGAGCAATGTGCTGCGCTGGGCACTTCGGCGCTGAGCCGCAAAACCAGCCCCAGCCTCAGCCTCAGCCGGTCAGCCCTTCCGACGGCTCCGCATCGCTCGCAGGATCGACCCGCTCGCGCCGCGACAGCGTGATCGTGGTGGCGAGGTCCCACATCACATTGCCCAGCGTCCGCATGATGTCGGGCAGCGTTTCGACGGCGACCAGCAGCCCCAGCGGCGCGGCCGGCGCGCCGATCGTTGCGCAGACTGGCGCGATCGAACTGACATAGCTCACCGTGCCCGGCAGGCTCACTGCGCCGAGCGACGTCAGCGCCGCCACCATCGTGCCAACCGCCAGCGTGCCGAAGGACAAAGGCACGCCAAACCAATGCGCGATATAGATGGCCACCGCGAAATTCATCGCCGGCCCCGTCGCGCGCAGCAGCGCCACCGCCAGGGGCAGCGTGACGCCAGCCGTGGCGACCGGCGTTCCAAGCGACCGTGCCCCCGCCAGCATCGCCGGCAGCGATGCCAAGGACGATTGCGTCGATACCGCCACCGCCTGGCTGGGCAAGGCGGCCCGGGAAAAGCGCGCCAGAGACACGCGGCCGCCGATGATCGCCATCGGATAGGCACAAAGCGTGACGATCAGGCCGACACCCGCGACGATCAGGATATAGTGGACAAGCGCGTGGAAGGCTCCGCTCCCGGCCTTCGCCCCAACCACGATGGCGAGCGCAAATACCCCGAGCGGGCCGATCCACAAGACCCAGCCGATCACGACGAGCATGGTATCGCGCACCGCCGTGAAGAGCCGCACCAGCACCTCCCGCAACTCCGCCTCGATCCGCATGAGGGCAAAGGCGAAGATCAGCGCAAAGATGATCATCGACAGGAAATTGCTTTCGGCCGTGGTCCTGACGATGTTGCTGGGGATGATCCCCGCGAGGAACTCACCGAGCGGTGGCACTGGTGGATTGGGGCCGACGCCGGTCAGCGCCGCCCGCAGCGCGGCGGCTGAATCGACCGGCAACGGCGCGAGCTCCAGCAACAATGGTGTCAGGAACGCTGCCGAGACCGCTGAGGCGACCATCACCGCGACATAGAGGCCGACGGCACGACCGGCGAGCCGCCCGGCCTGTGCCGCCGCCGCCGTCGCCGCCACGCCCGTTACCAGCAGCGAAAAGACGAGGGGGACGATCGTCATCTGCAGGGCATTGAGCCACGCCTGGCCGATCGGCTGCGCAATGGCAACCGTCGGCTCCACGGACGCGGGTGCATAGGCAGCGATCAGAATGCCGGCGACCAGCCCCACCACCAGCGCCACCAGAATACGAGTAGATTGGGACATCACGCCTTTCGAACTCTTCGTCACCCCGGACTTGTTCCTAAGTCCGCCAAACGGCAAGAGCTAAGGCAACATGGTTGTGCGGCACCACCGGTGCCTGAGCAAGCCGTCTGCGGTGCATTCGATCGGCGCCGGGCGGGAACATTGAACGATTTGGAGGTTGTCAGTGGCGCGCAAATACTTCGGCACCGATGGCATTCGCGGCCTGACCAATATCGCGCCGATGACGGCCGAGATGGCGATGAAGGTCGGCATGGCCGCCGGCGCCTATTTCGTGCGCGGCGACCATCGCCACCGCGTGGTGATCGGCAAGGATACGAGGCTGTCCGGCTACATGCTGGAAAACGCGCTCGTTGCCGGATTCACGGCAGTGGGGATGGATGTGGTGCTGGTCGGGCCCATGCCGACGCCGGCGGTGGCGATGCTCACCCAATCGATGCGCGCGGACATCGGCGTGATGATCTCCGCCAGTCACAACCCCTTTGCCGACAATGGCATCAAATTGTTCGGCCCCGATGGGTACAAGCTGTCGGATGAGGCGGAACTGGCGATCGAGGCACTGATCGACGGTGAAGTGGCGCTCGCCGCGGCCGGTGACATTGGCCGCGCGCGCCGGGTGGAGGATGCCCGGGGGCGCTACATTCACTTCGCCAAGTCCACCTTCCCCGCCGACCTGCGGCTCGATGGCATGAAGGTGGTGATCGATTGCGCCAATGGCGCAGCCTATCAGGTGGCGCCTTCCGCCCTTTGGGAGCTCGGCGCAGAGGTGGTCGCAATCGGGGTCGAACCCAACGGCAAGAACATCAACGACAAGGTTGGATCCACCGCGCCGCAGACGCTGTCGGAAACAGTGGTCGCCAGCGGCGCCGCGATCGGCATTGCGCTGGACGGGGATGCGGACCGGCTGATCGTGGTGGATGAACTGGGCCGTATTGTCGACGGCGACCAGCTGATGGCCACCATCGCCACCGGCTTCGCGCGGCGCGGGGCGCTGGCCGGCGGCGGACTGGTGGCGACCGTGATGTCGAACCTGGGGCTGGAGCGGCACCTGTCGGCGCAGGGGCTAGGGCTGGTGCGGACCGCCGTTGGCGACCGCTACGTCCTGGAAGCCATGCGCGCGCGTGGCTTCAATGTCGGTGGGGAGCAATCGGGGCACATCATCCTGTCCGACTATGGCACCACCGGCGACGGGCTGGTCGCGGCGTTGCAGATCCTGGCCGAGGTGAAGCGCGCCGGCGCACCGGCAAGCGAGGTACTGCACCGGTTCGAGCCGCTGCCGCAGCTGCTCAAGAACGTGAAATACGTCCGTGGCGGCAAGCCGCTGGAGAGCGACAGCGTGCGCCGGACGATTGCTGCGGCCGAGGCGGAACTGTCAGGCATCGGCCGGCTGGTGATCCGACCGTCCGGCACCGAGCCGGTGATCCGCGTCATGGCAGAGGGCGATGATGCGGCGCAGGTGGAGGCGGTGGTGGACCGCATTTGCGATGCCGTGCGCGCCGCAGCCTGAGGGCGGCACCTTTCGCGACAAGGTGAGGAGGTAGCGCGGGGCTCCGGATCCTATCCGAGGCGCCCGCGTCGGGGGCTCAGTCGCCTGTTACCTTGGCCGGGCCCAGATCGCCCTGCCCCACCGTGCCGCTGGCCATGGCGAGCATGGCATCAAGGCTCTTCTTCGCCTTGATCCGCAGATCCTCGTCCATCTCGATCCTTGGGCTAAGGTCACGCAGCGCGAGGTAGAGCTTCTCCATGGTGTTGAGCGCCATGTACGGGCAGATATTGCAATTGCAGTTTCCGTCCGCGCCCGGCGCACCGATGAACGTCTTGTTCGGCAGCGCCTTCTCCATCTGGTGGATGATGTGCGCCTCGGTCGCGACGATCAGCGTGTCGCCCGACATCGCCATGGCATATTCCAGGATGCCGCGGGTCGAGCCAACGTAATCGGCATGATCGAGAATCACCGGCGGGCATTCCGGATGCGCGACGATCGGCGCGGAGGGGTGCTGCGCCTTCAGCTTCAGCAGCTCGGTCTCGCTGAACGCCTCATGGACGATACACACGCCAGGCCACAGGATCAGATCACGCCCGGTCTTGCGCGCGAGATAACCACCCAGGTTACGGTCTGGCCCGAAGATGATCGGCTGATCCTTCGAAATCTGCGACAGGATCTTCTCCGCCGAGGACGAGGTGACGATCACGTCGGAGAGCGCCTTCACCGCGGCGGAACAGTTGATATAGGTCAGCGCGATCGCATCCGGGTGCTGCGCGCGAAAGGCCGCGAACTGCTCCGGCGGGCAGCTGTCCTCCAGCGAGCAGCCCGCATCCATATCGGGCAGGATCACCGTCTTCTCAGGAGAGAGGATCTTGGCCGTTTCGGCCATGAAGCGCACGCCGCAGAAGGCGATCACATCGGCGTCGGTCGCCTGCGCCTTTCGGCTGAGATCAAGACTGTCCCCGACGAAATCGGCCAGATCCTGAATCTCGGGCTTCTGATAATAATGGGCGAGGATCACCGCATTCCGCTCCTTGCGAAGGCGATCGATCTCGGCGCGGATATCAACGCCCGTGAGGTTCTGCGGCTGTTCCATGCCGGTGCAGATGGCCCGGCCCGGCGCTTCGATCAAGGCACCGGTGCAAAGGGCGGCGGAAATGGCGGGTAGGCGAGCGGATCGAGCCGCGCGCCGGGTGACCCCGACGTGACGAAAGCATAGAAACCGGTGCCGAGCGGGCTGATCGTGATCACGTCCATTGCCACCTGCATGGCGACAAGAAGCGCGCTGCCAACCCACCACGCCGGGTGAACCCGCCCATAGCGGCGTGTGTCATGAACCATGCCGGCCAGCGGAAACAACATGGTTGCAGCGAAGATGCCCCAGGCGGCCCAGGGGATCATCAGCGGGCCGGGCAGCAATCGGCCGAAGGCCGGCCCCATGATCGCGGTCATCGCCACCATCACCAGCCGGCGGTGCCAATGGGTACGCCGCCGCCACGCCACTGCCCACCACAGCACACCGGCAAACACCAGCACGGACAGCGGGTTCATGACCAGAAAATAGCCCGGCATGAAGAAGAACGGGGCGCGCGCGGCGCGAACCATCTCGACCGTGGCGGCGATCCCCAGCACCACCATCAACGCCGCCCAACCTGCCCCGATCCAGCCGAGCAGCCGGTGCTGGTTGATCCGACCGTTCGCCACCAGCCATGACTGGAATACGAAGAAGCCGATCCAGCCCATGAAGGCCAGGGCATGGGCATGGACCAGCGCCGGCGCGCCGAACGTGGAACGTCCCATAGCAAACTGAAGACCGAAGCAGAAGACGTTGGTGAGCGCCATCGCGACTGCAAGACCAAAGAAAAAGCCGCGATCATCACGGATGCCGACACGCGACGGTGCAATGCTGGCCATGGGGACTCCCCTTCCCGATGGAGAGTTATTGTAGCAGAAGCGGGTGCAGCATAGAACAGCGGCGTGCCATTACTGTCGCACGCTGCGTGCCGGCCGAAGATTCAACTACTTGCCGACGCCATTCCGAGGCACCGGCCAGCCCACATCAGGCAAATATCTTATGATGTTCGCGGGAGAATTCGCCGGAGATCGGACGCAACAATCATCGGAGCCGGTTCGAGTCGCGAAGCGGCGAAACACGTCGCTCATGCCAACGGTCATCAGCCTTCCGGCGCGCTCCGCTCTCGAAACCAGGCCGGGCGACGCTGCGCCTTAACGCTGGTTGCCCAGCACCTCCTCGAGACTTCGGCTCATGTCCCACCGCTCGCCGTCCGACCTGCCTGGATCGCCGGCGAACCGCACCTCGACGCGCACTGGCAATCCTGCTGCGCCCAACGCGCCTCCGAACAGCCGCTCGATCGCGCGCCGGCCATTGTCGCGTGCCTTGGCCAGATTTTCTGGATCGCGCGCCCGTTCCGCGACGACGTTGCTGGCCGTTCCCGCGACGCGCCGCTGCAGTTCCGCCATGGCATCGCGCGATACATAGACGCCGGAGGTCTGATCCAGCGTGACCCGCGCGTGATCTATATTGGGCCGGCCGACCACCACGTCGGGCACCTCGACGGAAAGCGTGCGCGCGGCCGGATCATAGCGGAAATCGGCCGTATCGAGCCCGCGGACATCCACGAAATAGTCCACCTCGAAGGGCGCCTTGACCACGCGGCTCGATTTCAGCCAGCCCCATAGGCGGCTCGTCGCTCCCGTAGCCTGCACCGTGCCGGTCAGCCGGCTGACGCGAAGGTCGGCGCTGGTGTGCAACGTCGCCGCAACCACGCGCGCCACTGCGAGGCCGCTGTCGTCCGTCTCGACGACATGGCGATCGTTCCACCAGCGGTAAGCCGCAACCGTCGCGACGATGATGGCGAAGGCAACAGCGATGCCAATTGCTGCGGTCGCCACCGACCGGCCGTCAGGCCGCATCCATGCTTTCCCACGCGTCGCCAATCGGGCGGACCAGCGCCCGCCGCTCCAGATCGATGAGGTGCGCCAGCACCGAGCGCTCGGCGGCGGGATAGAGCCGCGGATCGACACCGACGTACATCTTCTCGACCATCGCGGGGATCACGCCCGTACCCGCACGAAGCAAGCGCAGGATCTGCCCTTCGCGCTGCTTGCGATGGCCGAGCAACCCGCGCACCAGCCGTTGCGGTCGCTCGATCGCTTCGCCATGCCCCGGATAATAGATCCGGTCGTCGCGACCGATCAGCTTCTCGAGGCTGGCCATATAGGCCGTCATGTCCCCGTCCGGGGGCGAGACGACGCTGGTTGCCCAGCCCATCACATGATCGCCGGAGAAAAGCGCTTTTGTTTCCGGCAAGGCGAAGGCGAGATGGTTGGACGTATGGCCGGGCGTCGCGATCGCCTCCAGCGTCCAGCCTTCGCCGGCCAGCGTCTCTCCCTCCGCCATCACGCGATCGGGCGCATAATCGTGATCGAAGGAGGCGTCTGATCGTGGGCCGTCATCCTCCAGCGCAAATGGCGCTGCGCCGACGATCGGCGCGCCAAGCTCCGACGCAAGCCGGGGCGCGCCCGGGCTGTGATCCCGGTGATGATGGGTGATGACGATCGCGCGCACCGGGCGGCCGGCGACCACCGCCAGCAACGCGGCATGATGCGCCTCGTTCGCCGGGCCGGGGTCAATGATCGCCAGGTCGGCGATACCAACGATATGCGTCTGCGTACCCGTATAGGTGTAGGCCGAGGCATTGGGCGCCAGCACACGTGTGACCAGCGGCTCGAGCTCGATCGGAACTCCGGTGGGCGGTGCCTCCATGCGATGCCAGATGGCCGGTTACATCCGGGATGGCAAGGGCACCAGGCGCCGCCGCCGATCAGTGCTGGCCGTCGTCGTCGATCCGCCTGACTTCGCGATCGAGCGCCGCCAGGGCGTGTTCGCGCTCGGCGGGCGTGAGATGGTCATTGTCGCGAATGGCGGCGCGCGCGGAGCGGATGCCAGCACGGGCGCTCATCATGGCGAGCTGGCGCGTCTTTTCGGGCTGACGCAGCGCGACCTCGACGCGTGCCTGCGCCTGTGCCTGAGCACGCGCGCTGCGACGCTCGATCCGATCGGTGCAGATCGTGATCCGCCGACGCCCATGATCGGTATCATGCACAACCGTCGGCTCCACCACATCGCCCGTGCAGGTGGCGGACCGGACTTCCGGCACCATGACGGAGACATGGCCATCGTGCGTCCAGGTGGGAGGTGCCGGTGGTGTGGGCGGCGTAGGCGGCGTTGGTACGGCAGCTTCTGCCGAAGGCGCGACCGCGGCGAGCGGGGCCGGTGGTGCCGCGGGTGCTTCGGGAGAGGCCGGCTCTGCTGGCAGCGGAGGCTCGGGTGGTTGCGGCGGCTCGGGCAGCGGGTTTGCCTCCACCCAGGCGCGGGCAGCCTCGCCCTCAAGCACCGTGCGCTTGCCATCGCGCTCCACTACGACCCGCACGTCCTTGGCAGCCGGCGCCATGGCCGGAACCACCGCCGGGATCGCCGCCTTGGCCGCCGTCTCGACACTTGCACGCATCCGTTCCGCCGCCTGTGTGCCGGAAGCGGTCAAGCCGAGCGCGCCCGCACCGGTGGCGAACACGGCGGCAAGCCCCACCAGTGCGCGCGGACGCGAGATCCGGCCCATGCCCAGCATCCGCAAGCGTCCCTTCAGATCATCGACGGTATGCAGGTGGCAGGCGGCCGCGATCGCGCCGCCATGCGCCGCCTTCACGATCGCGCAGGCATAAGCGTGGCGCGCGTCCGCTCCGAGCCGCGCAAGGACACGCGCGTCATTCGCCATCTCCTGATCGGCGCGGAACGCGCGAAAGGCATACCAGGCCAGCGGGTTGAACCAGTGCAGCGCGAGTACCGCCAGCGCGAACCAATTGGCGACGAGGTCCCCGCGGGCATGGTGGCCAAGCTCATGCGCCAGCGCCAGCCGCTGCTCATCGGCATCATAACGCGCGGCGAAATCGCGCGGGAAGGCCACGAAGCGGCGAAGGACGCCAAACGCAAGCGGCCCCGCCGCTGCCGCACTTTCCACGATGGTAACGCCATCGACCTCGTCGACGACGCCCGCCCCCGCCAGCAGGCGATGGCGAAAGCGACGGTAGGCAAGCATGTGCCACAGGATGAACGCCGCCGCGCCGATCCCCCACACAGCGGCAAGGGAAAAACCGAGCGTGAGGAACGACGGCGCGGCAGCGTCGCCAGCGGCAGGCACGATCAACACCGTGACCTGTCGGCCGACCTGGGTGATGGGAGTGGCAAGCGCACCGGAGATGGGCGCTGTCACCTGTTCGCGAACCGTTTCCGGAAGGGGCGGCAGCACCAGTCGAAGCAGCGGCAACGACCACAGCGCATAAGCGACCGGCGCGCCGAACGCCCGCCGGACCGGGGCACGCACCAACAGGACCAGAAGGATCAGGAGAGCGGAGGCGGCGAGCGCCTCGACCATCCAGGAGACGCCCGTCCACTCACCGCCGGCGCTCATTGTTTCAGCGCCTTCAGTAGCGATTCGATTTCCGCAATGTCTTGCGCGGACAGCTCATCGCGCTCGGCCAGATGCGCGACCAGCGGGGTGAGTTTGCCACCGAACAGGCGATCGATCAGCCGCCGCGATTCACCGGTGACATAGTCGCCGCGCTCGACCGCGGGCCGGTAAAGATAGCGGCGCCCATCCTCTTCATGCGTGATCGCGTTCTTGGCGAGCAGCCGCCCCAGCAGCGTCTTGACCGTGTTGGTGCTCCAGCCACGCTCGGGATCAACCCGCTCGGCCACGTCCTGAGCGGTGAGCGGGCTATCGTCCCATAGCACCTCCATCACCGCATGTTCGGCATCGCTGATCCGCTCGGCCACGATTCGACTCTCCTGCAACTACACCTGTAGTCGCAATGATTACGAACGTAGTCAATAGCGGTGCGACGAACCGGCGACCTGTTCCGGGCTGAGCTTGCAGAGGATCAATTAGCGAGGCGCCCGGCCGACACCCTCCGACAAGCTCCGGGCGTACTAGCGGTGGGATCAAGAGGGCGGAAGCCGGGTGAAACCCGGCGTCCTGCCAAAGTCTCAGACCGGGTGACCTTCCGTATCGCGCAACACCTCGCGGCGACCGACGTGATCGGGCCGGCTGACGATGCCGTCCTTTTCCATCCGCTCGATCAGCCGCGCCGCGGAATTGTAGCCGATGCGCAACTGGCGCTGGAGCCAGGAGGTCGACGCCTTCTGGCTTTCGCATACCAGCTGGATCGCGGCGCGATATTGCTGGTCCTCGGCCGAATCCTCGCCGGTCGGCGCGCCCTCGATCTCGAAGCTCTGCTCCGGCTCCTCGGTGACGGACGAGATATAGTCCGGCGTACCCTGCGACCGCCAATGGTCGGTGACGCGCTGCACTTCCTCGTCGCTGACGAATGGGCCGTGGACTCGCACGATGCCCTTGCCGCCAGGCATATAGAGCATGTCGCCCTTGCCCAGCAGCTGCTCGGCGCCCTGTTCGCCCAGGATGGTGCGCGAATCGATCTTCGAGGTGACGTGGAAGCTGATGCGCGTCGGAAGGTTCGCCTTGATGACGCCGGTGATCACGTCCACCGACGGCCGCTGCGTCGCCATGATCAGGTGGATGCCCGCTGCGCGCGCCTTTTGCGCGAGGCGCTGGATGAGGAATTCGACTTCCTTGCCAGCGGTCATCATCAGGTCCGCAAGCTCGTCGACGATCACAACGATCTGCGGCAGCACCTGATAGTCGAGCTGCTCCTCCTCATAGACCGGGCGCCCGTTCTCGTCCCAGCCGGACTGGACCTTGCGGCCGAGCGGCGCGCCCTTGGCCTTGGCGGCGCGCACCTTCTCGTTGAAGCCGCCGAGGCTGCGCACGCCGAGCGAGGACATCTGGCGATAGCGATCCTCCATCTGCTCCACCGCCCATTTCAGCGCGCGCACCGCCTTCGCGGGATCGGTGACGACGGGGGAGAGGAGATGCGGAATGTCGTCATACATCGACAGTTCCAGCATCTTGGGATCGATCATGATCATCCGGCACTGGTCGGGCGTCAGCCGGTACAGCAGCGACAGGATCATGCCGTTGAGGCCGACCGACTTGCCCGATCCGGTGGTACCCGCGACCAGCAGGTGCGGCATGGGCGCAAGGTCCGCGATCACCGGATCGCCGGCGATGTTCTTGCCAAGGATCACCGGCAGCTGCGCATTCTGGTCCTCGAATGCCTGACTCCCGATCAGCTCATGCAACGAGACTGTCTCGCGCTTCGCGTTGGGCAGTTCGATGCCGATCACGGTGCGGCCGGGGATGGTGGCGACGCGGGCGGAGATCGCACTCATGTTGCGGGCGATGTCGTCAGCCAGGCTGATGACCCGCGTCGCCTTGATGCCCGGCGCGGGTTCCAGTTCATACATGGTGACCACCGGCCCTGGGCGGACCTCGACGATCGATCCCTTGACGTTGAAGTCGTCCAGCACCGTTTCCAGCAGCCGCGCGTTGCGCTCCAGCGCGGTCTTGTCGATCTGTGCATTCTGGGAAGGCGGCGCTGGCGTCAGCATTTCCAGCGTCGGCAGCTCGTAATCGTCACGCAGGGCGAGCTTTGTCTGACGCGGTTCTTTCGTGCCGCTGCCGGTGGCCGGCGGCGCGGTGCGATCGTTGATGACGGGGGCCGGGCGATTGTCGGGCGCCGCCACCGCGCGCGGTGGAACCGCCTTGCGCGGCAGATCGGCTGCCGCTTCATCATCTGCCCCGTCCCACTGATCGTCGCTGCCAGCGGGCGCGAGCCTCGGCCGCCGGCGCGGGATCCAGCCGCGTGGCAGATCCACCTCCAGGCTGCGCCCCCAGACGATCGCACCGGCAAGCCCCGCCACCACGCCCAGCGCGACGATGCTCCACCATGTCACTTGTGGATTGTTCGCGAACGAGAGCGCCCAGCGTGCGGCCGCGACGCCACCCAGGCCTATTGCGCCGCCCCAGCCGAACGGCAGCGCCAGCACCGCATCGTCGGACACACAGGCCAGCGCGACCGCCATCAGCGCCACGCCGAGCAGCGCCTGGCGCAGCATCCGCTTCCACGCACCCGCCGGCTGATCGCGCCACAAGCGCAAGCCGATGACCGGGCCGATCGGCAGCAACAGCGCCACTGCGGGACCGAAGATGGTAAGGGCGAGATCGGCGAACCACGCGCCCGGCACGCCGAGAAGATTGCCCGCCACGCCCGACGATGCGGTGTTGAGCGACCCGTCGCCCGGTCGGTAGCTTGCCAGTGCGAGCGCCGTCAGCACGGTGACAGCGAACAGCACCATCGCCGTGGCCAGCGCACCGCTGCGGATTGCTCCTGCCTTCACCGTCTCGCGCCACAAGGACGTTTGCGCCCTGCTCGCCATGCCTACAACGCCCCCGAAAATGTCATGAAATCAGCTGCTGGATAATCTGCCCCGGCGAGTCCGGCGTCAAGCGGCGCGCCCGATGCGCCCGCGCGTTCCCGGCGCAAGTGTGACGGCCAGGGCACGCCATCGCCGACCAAGTGACCGCGTGCCGCGACAATCGGCCATTCTGCCTGGCAGCGCACCTTGCTAAAGGCCGGCATCACCGTTGAGAGCGCCGACCACCAATGCCTGGATTGAAGCACGAACGCCTGTACCTCGCGCCCGTCGTCGGCGTGGACGAGGCAGGTCGTGGCCCGCTTGCCGGCCCGGTCGTGGCGGCGGCGGTGATCCTGCCGGCGCGCGGCGTGCCGCGCGGCATCGACGATTCGAAGAAGCTGCCGGCCGGCGAGCGGGAACGGCTGTGCAGGCGGATCAGGGATTGCGCCATGGTGGGCGTGGGAATCGTGGAAGCGGAGGAAATCGACACGCTCAACATCTACTGGGCGACGATGAAGGCGATGACGCTGGCGGTGGATCAGGTCGCGGCCGCGCTTGGCTGCGCTCCCGGCCACGTGCTGGTCGATGGAAATCGCCTGCCCCGCTGGGGCTATGCCGCGACGCCGATCGTCGGCGGTGATGCGCAAAGCCGCTCCATCGCCGCCGCCTCCATCGTCGCCAAGCACACGCGCGACACCATCATGCTGGCGCATCACGAATCATATCCGCACTACGGCTGGGCCTCCAACAAGGGTTATGGCTGCCCCGCGCACCGCCGCGCACTGGCCGAACATGGCCCCTCACCGCTCCATCGGCGTAGCTTCGCACCGGTCGCACAGACGGTTCTTCCGTTCTGAGTCTTTTGCGCCACACCCCACCGATTGAGTCGATGGCCCCGGGCAGACTCAATATCTGGGATGGTGCGCGAAATGTTCCGCCCGGCGAACGAAATGGCCCGCGGCGGTACTATTCACTGAATGCTTGACGGCGAGTCCACCCCGAAGCGACGGTCGCGTGCGAGAAGGGGGAAACGCATGAGTGTCATTGAGAAAACGCGCGTGCGTCGGGCCCGGGCAGCTGCGCCGGAAGAGACGGTCGTGCTGCCGCTGGACGAGATCCTGATGGGGGATTGCATCGCGCAGATGCGCGCGCTGCCGGCGAAGTCGGTGGACATGATCTTTGCCGATCCACCGTACAATCTGCAGCTCGGGGGCGAGCTGTTCCGACCAGACGGCAGCCATGTCGATGCCGTGACGGACGATTGGGACAAGTTCGACACGTTCGCCGCCTATGACGCCTTTACCCGCGCCTGGCTGGCGGAGGCGAACCGCATCCTGAAGGATGACGGCACGATCTGGGTGATCGGCAGCTATCACAACATCTTCCGCGTCGGCGTGGCGGTGCAGGATCTGGGCTTCTGGATCCTCAACGACATCGTGTGGCGCAAGAACAACCCGATGCCCAATTTCCGCGGCACGCGCTTCACCAACGCGCATGAAACGCTGATCTGGGCGTCGAAGGGCGAAAAGGCGAAATACACCTTCAACTATCGCTCGATGAAGACGTTGAACGACGAGTTGCAGATGCGCTCGGACTGGGAATTTCCGATCTGTGGCGGTCAGGAGCGGCTGAAGGGTGCGGACGGGCACAAGGTGCACCCGACGCAGAAGCCGGAGGCCTTGCTGTACCGCATCCTGCTCGCCTGCACGAAGCCGGGCGACGTGGTGCTCGATCCGTTCTTCGGCACGGGCACGACTGGCGCGGTGGCCAAGCGGCTGGGGCGCCGCTGGATCGGGATCGAGCGCGAGAACGTCTATATCGATGCCGCCCGCGCCCGAATCGCGGATGCCCTGCCGCTCGATGAATCGGCGCTCACGACCATGCAGAGCCCGCGACAGCAGCCCAAGGTTGCCTTTGGCGTGCTGGTGGAAAATGCCTTTCTGCCGGCGGGCAGCGTGGTGACCGACGCCAAGCGCCGTTACCGTGCGACGGTGCGCGCCGATGGCAGCCTCGCCAGCGACTGTGGCTCGGTCGGATCGATCCACAAGCTGGGTGCGACCTTGCAGGGCGCGCCGGCCTGCAACGGCTGGAGCTTCTGGCATTACGAGACGGAAGGCGCGCTGAAGCCGATCGATGCCCTGCGGCAGACCTATCTGTTGGCGACGCAGGTCTGAGCAGTTTTTGCGACTCCAGGTCCGGCCGTTCAAGCGAAGCCGGCCGGGCATCATGGGTCGCCAAGGTGCGTCACGATCCTGCACAAGGGCGCACCCTGCCCGCCTTGCGCGGCTGACGCACCTGCGCCACACGCCTGAAGCGTCGCAATCCGAAGGCCGCCCATGCATCTCCGCCCGATCCACTTCGTCGACGCGCCATTTGCCTATCCGGACGGCGCGGTCGCCCGGCTCGCTGGCGGCATGCAGTGGTTCGCCGGCTACGAGGTGAGCGAAGGAGGCAGGAGACGCGCCGTTCCGGTCGCCGAGATCACCAGCCTTGGCGCCAGAGCAGCCGAGCTTCACCGGCGGATCACGACGGCACGACCTTCATGGACGCTGGGCTCACGGACGCTCCGGTTCGATCAGCCGGTCGTCGCCGGCATCCTCAACATGACGCCGGACAGCTTTTCCGACGGCGGCGTCCACCGCGACGATCCGGCCGCTGCCGCCTCGGCCGGGATGATCATGGCGGGCGCCGGCGCGGGCCTGATCGACGTTGGTGGCGAGTCCACCCGCCCCGGCGCGGCGACGGTGTGGGAACAGGACGAGGCCGAGCGCGTGGTGCCGGTGATCGAGCGGCTCGCGTCCGCCGGCGCGCTGGTGTCCATCGACACGCGCAAGGCACTGGTGATGGAGCGCGCGCTAGCGGCCGGGGCGGCCATCGTGAACGATGTTTCATCGCTGCTGTGGGACAAGCGTGCATTGGACGTCGTGGTGCGCACTGGCGCCCCGGTCATCATCATGCATTCGCCGGATCCGGAGAAAGGCGGTCACGGCAGCGGCGGCTACCGCGATGTCGTGACGGACGTCTTCGACTGGCTAGAGGCGCGCATAGAAGCGCTGGTGGGCGGCGGTGTGGCACGTGACAGGATCATGGTGGATCCCGGCATCGGCTTCGGCAAGTCACTGCAGGACAATCTGGCGCTCATCAACGGCCTTGCGATGTTCCATGGCCTGGGGTGCCCCATCATGCTCGGCGCCAGTCGCAAGCGCCTGATCGGCGCGCTGTCGAACGAGGCACCCGTTGGCGAACGGCTGGGCGGGTCGGTGGCGCTTGCGCTGAAGGGTGCCGAGGCGGGCGTGCAGCTGTTGCGGGTTCATGACGTGGCCGAAACGGTGCAAGCGGTCCGGGTCTGGCGGGGCCTGCGCGACCGCGCGCTGGTCGGCTGAAGCTGTGACCGCCTCCATCAGGTGCGTGGAGCCCCATCGCAGGAGTTCCCGGAGGCGCGCGAAAGAAGGTAAGGGCGTCGGATGAACCTTTCCCTACGTCGACGCGGCTGATGTGTGTCGTTGCGCTTGCGCTGGCGGCTAGTCCACGCTGGCACCTCGTGGTTGCAGGCAATCGCGACGAGTTTCATGCACGCCCCTCGGCGCCGTTGATGCGGTGGGACGATGCGCCTCACGTCCTGGGCGGGCGCGATCTCGTGTCCGGCGGCGGCTGGATCGGCGTGTCCGAACAAGGTCGTTTCGCTGTGGTGACCAACGTCGCCGGTTATCCCCGCGGTGGAGCAGCCCCATCCCGCGGCGCGCTGGTGGCGGACTATCTGCGCACGGGCGACTTGCCCGATGATGCCGTGCTGGACGCGTTCGGCGGATTCAGCCTGATGACGATTGGCGATGATGCGGCATTCCGCAGCAACCGCCCCGCCCTGGTGCATCAGCCGCTCGCACGCGGGCTGCACGGCATCTCCAACGGCCCACTCGATCCGCCCTGGCCACGTACGCGGACGCTTACCCAGGCGCTCGGCGCATGGCTGACGCAGGATCGCGCGCCCGAGGACCTGCTCGGTCTGCTTGCCGACGAGCAGGCCGCCGTGGAGGGAGAGCGACCAGTCTTCATCCGCGACAGCGTTTACGGAACGCGCTGCAGCACCGTGATTGCCATCGCTGCCGATGGAACAGGCGTGATCATCGAACGGAGCTTTGCTGCGTCGGGGATGGTCGATGGCGACACACGGCTGGATTTCGCCTGGAGCCGCGCCTGACCGCGCATCTCGACCGGGTAATGGCTCAGCCTTGCGGATTTCACGGCTAGCCCGTGCCCGCGCGGCGGCCAACCCCTAAGGGGTGGTCACGTAACCCATTGCCGCGGCCTCACCGTTGATGGCATGATCCGATCACACAGGACTCGGAGAAGGTCGCCATGTCGATCGCCACGGCCATCATGCCTGACCGTTTCTCGATCATCACGATCGGCGCCCCCGGTGTGGAGTCGCCGGCGTGGAATTCCCGCTTGCGCTGGCCGAGCCAAGGTGACGAGCACGTCATCCTCGAGGGCGGCGAACGGCGCAGCATCTGGGCAGCGCAGCTCGATGCAGCAGTGATGCGCGCTGATCGCGCCGTGGTGCTCGTGGCGGAAGGGATCGGGTGTCACGCTGCCTCTTGGTGGGCGCGCTTGTCGCCGGCGTCCTATGTGTCCCGCGTCGCCGGCGCGCTTCTGTTCGATCCGCCCGCCAACCAGGCGGACAAGCCAGACGCCTTTGCCTCTCCTGCGATCGCCTTGCCCTTTCCCTCGCTGGTGCTTGCGCAGGATATTCCGAGCGCCACTGGCCCGGCAATCGAAAGCTGGGGCAGCCGCTTGATCGATGGGCACCGCCGTCGCGATGGCGAGTTGCGCCCGTGGCGCAGCGCGCACCGCTTGATCGAGCGGGTTACCAGCCGCGTCATTGAGCGGGATGTGGCGCGCGTCCTGGCATTGAACCCAAATTCATACCGCTAGCACCGCCTGACCTCAGCGTCTTCCGCGCGCCAGCATGATGCGCGGTGCCCTCAGGCCGGCATGGCGGCAAGTGACAGCTAACCGCCTCTCCTCGCCGCCACGGCGGCAGCTTCCTGTTGCCCTCGCCATTGTCCCTCGCTAACCGCCGGAAATGGCGCACGTCGGCATCATCATGGGCTCGACCTCCGATTGGGAAACGATGCGGCATGCCGCCGAGACGCTGGAGGCGCTCGGCGTGCCGCATGAAACCCGGGTCGTCTCCGCGCATCGCACCCCGCAACGCTTGTACGATTATGCCGCCCAAGCAGCCGATCGCGGCCTGAAGGTGATCATCGCGGGGGCGGGGGGGGCTGCGCACTTGCCCGGCATGACGGCGGCGATGACACATCTGCCGGTGCTCGGCGTGCCGGTTGAGTCAAAGGCGCTGAAGGGCATGGATAGCCTGCTGTCGATCGTTCAGATGCCCGGTGGCATTCCGGTCGGTACGCTCGCGATCGGCAAGGCTGGCGCGATCAACGCTGGCCTGCTTGCCGCCGCTATCCTGGCCGTCAGTGACGAAGCACTGGCCGACCGTCTGAAGCAATGGCGCGCGGCGCAGACCAACAGCGTCGCGGAGCTGCCGGCATGACGCCGCTGCCACCCGGATCGACCATCGGCATCCTGGGCGGCGGCCAGCTCGGGCGGATGATCGCTGCCGCTGCGGCGCAGCTCGGCTATCGCACCCATGTGCTCGCGCCTGATCGGGAAAGCGTGGCGGCCCAGACGGCCTCGTCGCTGACCCGGGCCGATTACCACAACCGCGTGGTACTGGCCGACTTCGCCGCGCAATGCGATGTGATCACCTACGAGTTCGAGAATATCGCCGCGGAGCCGGTGGAGTGGCTCGCTGACCGCAAGCCGGTTCATCCTTCGCCCACCAGTCTTCGCGTTGCGCAGGATCGGCTGGCGGAGAAGGCGTTCGTGGCCGAGCTGGGCGGCACGCCGGCACGCTGGGCTGCCGTTGCCACGCGTGAGGCACTGGACACCGCCGTTCACGAGATCGGCACGCCTGCCGTGCTCAAGACGACGCGCATGGGCTATGACGGCAAGGGACAGGCGCGGCTGTCGACGCCGGCAGATGCCGATCAGGCGTGGGCCACGGTCGGCGGAGCCGCCGTGCTCGAGGCGTTCGTGACCTTCAGCCACGAGTTTTCCATCGTGCTCGTGCGCGGGCAAGACGGCTCCATGGTCAGCTATCCGCCGCCGTGGAACGAGCATGCGGACGGCATCCTGGCCCGCTCCACCATCCCCGCACCTTCGCCGATTGCAGCGCAATGGACGCAGGCCGCGGCGTTGACCGGGCGGATCGCAGACGCGCTCGACCATGTCGGCGTGCTGACCTGCGAGTTCTTCGCCACGCAGAACGGTCCGGTGTTCAACGAAATGGCGCCGCGGGTCCATAATTCGGGGCATTGGACGATCGAAGGCGCAGTGACTTCGCAGTTCGAGAACCATGTCCGTGCGATCTGCGGCCTGCCGCTCGGGGACACTGGCCTGACTGGTTCGGGCGTGACGATGGAAAATCTGATCGGCCACGACGTGGATCGCTGGGCTGATCTGCTCGGCGAACCCAATGCGCACGTTCATCTCTATGGCAAGCGCGAGGTGCGGGCTGGCCGCAAGATGGGGCATGTCACCCGGATAACTCGGCCGTAGGTCTCGGGTTCGCCTCTCCAACGACGTAAGAGCGAGCACGGCCGAAGGTAGATCGCAACGATGTGCTTGAGCTGCGCTGCATAATTCGAAGCCTGAAAGCAGAAGCATCAGTCGAACACCCAAGGGCTGGCTGCTCTGAGCGTCAGCCAGAGCCGGCTGAGGCGCGCCTGAAGCGCGTCCACTCGACTACGCACCGAGACATGAGGTCACACGAGGGCAGTCTGGCCACGGTTCGGACGACCTTCGGCAAGGAAAGCCGGTCCGCGCGCCAAACCACGGGAACGTGATCGCACCGCCATCATCCTAATTTCGGCGCAGTCAGACAGGTCGTAAGATGCATTCGCTCGGCCGGTTGCGGGCGGCACGCTCCTGCGCCTCGGCCGCTGCTGGGGCGGGGTGCATCCAGTATCCGCCTGCCGAGAATGACCTGAAGCCGCCTTCGAAGCTCCGAGCCACCCGGCTGAGATCCTGAAGCGCGACCGGCACGGCAGTCGCCGCGGCACGCTGATGCTCCGTCATCAGGGATGTATGACCGAAGCGTAACGCCAGCGAGGAACAATGCACCGCAGCGCGCGATGCCTCTGGCCTGTGAACGGACCTAGTCGAAGGCCACCGGCTGACGAGCGCCAGCCACCCGACGGTAATTTGATCCATCCATTCGCCGCGACGGTCGATCGCCCGCGCCCATAAACAAAGAGGGGCCGGAAATATCCGACCCCTCCCAGTTCGTCTGGTGAGACGAAAGGTCTTACATGCCCGAACCCGGACCGTAGGTGACCTCCACGCGACGGTTCTGAACCTCGCGGACGCCGTCTGCCGTGTCGACGCGCGGGCGGCTTTCGCCGAACGCTTCGGTCGAGATCACGGTTTCCGGGATCGCCTTCGAGGTCAGGTAGCCCTTCACCGCGTCGGCACGGCGCTGCGACAGGCCGACGTTGTAGGAGGCCGCACCCGAACGGTCGGCGTGGCCGGCCAGCATGACCTGCGCGTTGCCGCACGACTGGTACTGCGTAACCGCGTTGTCGAGGATCGACGCTGCTTCCGGCGTGATGTCCGACTTGTCCCACTCGAAGAAGACAATGAACGGACCCGGCGAGCACACCACCTCAGGCGGC
>NZ_LSKH01000049.1:0-30653 GCF_001557395.1 Sphingomonas sp. CCH5-D11
CGGATGCTGACGCTGACGCAGATGCCGACGCTGACGCCGATGCGGACGCTGACGCTGATGCTGATGCGGATGCTGATGCTGATGCTGATGCTGATGCTGATGCTGATGCTGATGCTGATGCTGACGCGGATGCCGACGCAGATGCCGACGCTGACGCTGACGCTGACGTTGTCGCCTACGACGATCTCGTCACGGCGCAGGTGGATGTGCGGGCTGTTGTTACCGAACGAGTGGTTAGTGACGGCATCTCGGTGCTGGTGAACGTCGGCAATTTCTCCGACACGTTTGAGTTCACCGTCGCGTCGGGAACCACGACTGACGCGACGTTCACGGTGACCGCTGGTGGGCTGGTGGGCGTGCTGAACAATCCAACGGCCGTGCTCGAAGTGAACACTGGCGCCGGATGGGTGCGCCTGGGCGATGCTTCCACCGGAGGGCTGCTGGATCTGCTGGGCGCGGCCAGGGGCTTCACGGTAACGGCCGAGGACCTGCAGGCCGGCGACTACCGCCTCACTTATGGCGGTGGCGGGACGCTGGGTGTGGGAACGGCAATCAACCTGACGGCGGAGTTAGCCGACGCGAGCCTGACCGAGTTCGAGCTGGTGAGCGCTGCGCCAGTGACCGGCAATATATTCGCCGCGTCTGAAGCGGGGCCTGCCGACGAACGTGGCGCGGGCAATGCTGCCGTGCTGCAGGTGCTCAATGAAGAAGGGATCTACGTCGCGGTTCCGCCCGGCACCCAGGTTCTGGGTGATTATGGAACGCTAGTCATCAATCCGGACGGCAGCTTTACCTATACGCCCAGTGGGGCGGTGGAGAGCATCGGACTGGTGGACAGCTTCCAATATCAGCTGCTCGGCCCGGACGGCGCATCGCAGGCGACGCTCAACATACGCCTCGATAGTCCGGATGCCGACATCGTCTGGGATCAAACCGATCTCGGCGCGGATGGGACCACTGTTGTCGCGACCGACGACACGGACCAGGCATCCGTGCTGCTGGCGCCGAGAGTCGAGACGACCACCGTAAACGACGCGATTGACTATACCAGTATCGCCGCATTGGGAGGATCGGACACTTATCGCTTCAATGTCGCCGCCGACACCACCGCGGACCTTACGCTGAACGTAACCTCCAACTCGCTGCTCAATCTTCTGGGTCAGACGAACTTCACGCTCCAGCAGTACATCAACAATCGGTGGGTCGCGTTGACGGGCAGCAGCGGCGGGTCCCTCATCGAGCTGGCCGGGCTTACCGGTGGCGGCATCCAGGCTCAGGCCGAGGATCTCGGGCCAGGAAGCTACCGCGTGGTGGTTTCAACCGGCGGTCTGGGCGTGCTGACCGATATCGATGGCGTCGCCATCATCGAGAGAACCTACCTCAACGAGTTCGTCCCGAGCGATGTGGTGCTGGCGACCGGGAACGTCGTCGACGGTGGGCCCGGTGCCGACATTCTGGGATCCGACTCGACGGTCTTGCGTATCGAGCGGCAGGATGGCGTGTTCGTGGCACCGGGTTACGGCGGAGTATCGATCACCGGCGACTATGGTGTGCTCACCATCCAGGCGAACGGCGATTATGTCTATCGACCGTTCCTGAACGCTTCATCGCTGGGGCAGACGGATCGGTTCACTTACGAACTGATCCATCCCAACAACGATCGGGCTGAGGCCGAGCTGGCGATCAATATCGTCGCGCCGACCAGTGGTGGCTCGCTTGCGGCAATCTCGACAGGGGATGAGGCCCCAGCGGAGGCGACCGTCGCGACGCTGCATGCCGATGTTGTGGCTCTCGACGGGCTGGTCGGGGCGGACGTCTCGATCGACGACGGGCTGCATGCGCAAATGGGCCGCCATGGTAACGGCGCTGCAGAGCTAACTGCCGAGCCTATGACGGCCGATGCGACATTGTTGGATCTGCATGGCGACACGGTGGTGCTGGCGGGGCTGGACGATCCGCAGGGTGCCTTCGACAGCGAAGACCTGGGGTCGATCGGGTCGTACGACGACGCGGTCAGCCTGCCAGCGTTCGAGGACGTGTTGGAGATTGAGCCGCAGGATGATCTGCCGAGCGATCCATCGTCGCCGGCAGGCGCTGCAACAGTCGATCATCCCGATCAGTCTGCCGAAGCCATCGAGATCGAGGCGGCCGTCCTGATCGACAATCCCTTACACGACCCGTGGACGAATGCCGTCTCACACGTCTGACGAAAGGCCATTGCAGGTCAGCAACCGCCACTGCCGGCAGCCCAAGCGCTGCCGGCGGTGGCTCGTCATATCGGCCAGCCTGGTGTTGATCGGGAACGGCACATTGGCCGGAGCTTACGCGCAGGAACGGAAATCCGGACCCTCCGCTTCGGCCGCCAACCCCGCGCCCGACCTGGTGGGCCCGCCGAGGCCGGCCGAATCCGAGCCGCTTGGCGCGCTGTCGCTCGACGTGGCGGTCCGCCGAGCCGTGGAGTGGAACCCGTCGGTAGAAGAGGCGGTGGCGAGGATCGGCGCCGACGAGGCGGAGATCCGAGTCGCGCGCGCCGGCTATTACCCCACGATCCGTGGCGGGATCGGCACGCAATATGACAATCGGTTGCGCGGCACCGCGTGGCTGCCTCGCCCGCAATTGTCCGTATCCCAGATGCTACTCGACTTTGGAAAGGTAGCCAGCGATGTCGCGGTCGCACGAGCGGGCGTGGAGATCAGTCGCGCGCGGCTGCTGCTGGCGATCGATGCCTTGGTCCGAGACACCGCGCAGGCCGTGATCGAGATACAGCGTCACGAAGCCCTGATCGATGTCGCCACCGCCCAGCTTGAAAGCGTGCTCGCCATCAACACGCTGGTGCAGCAGCGCACCCGAAACGGCGCCAGCACGCGATCGGACGCGGTGCAGGCGGAGGCGCGTGTGGAGGCCGCGCGCGTCGCCGTGCTCGATATCCAGGCGCAGCTTGACCGCTGGCGCAGCGTGCTCGGTTATCTCATCGGCAGCAAAGGGCCGGTTTCGGCTGTTCGGAGCGGTACGCCGGCTTGGCTGGACCATATCTGCGAGGGGCCCGCGCCGGATCTGTCGCAGATGCCGGCCGTGCTGGAGGCGGGAGCGCGGCGGGAAGAGGCGACGGCGCAGTTGCGCCGCGCTCGCGCCGATGCACTGCCGACGCTGTCGCTGGACGCAGGCGCGGCAGCCGACGTGCGGGATCCGATATCAAACCGGAGCAACTATAATTTCGGCCTGTCGGTCTCTAGCAATCTATTTCAGGGCGGTGCGTCCCGGGCACGTCGTGCCGGCGCGGAGCAGTCGCTGCGCGCGGCCAATGCTGCGGTGGAGGCGAGCACCATCGAGGTGGCACGCGCCTTGGCCGAGGCGCGCCAGCAGATCCCGAGCCTGCGGCAGCGAAGCGACACGCTGGGCACTCGCGAGGCGATGATGCGGGAAACCGGCAAGCTTTACCGCCTGCAATATCTCGAGATGGGCACACGGACACTGATCGACCTGCTCAATGCGGAGCAGGAGCTGCACCAAGTGTTGTTCGACCGAGTGAACGCCGAGCACGATCTGCGGCGGCTGGGGATCGACTGCATGTTCAACAAAGGCCAATCGCGGGACCGCTTCGCCTTGAGCGGCATGCGGGTGCGTGGGGTGATCCTATGACAAAGCCCAATCCAGTCGTGGGCGATCCCATGCAGGCAGAAGATGGAGGGGAAACCTCCACCCGACAGGAGCAGATCGAGCGGTGGGTCGCGGCGCTGAGAGAAGTTGCGGTGCAATTCCGGGTGCCCCAGTCGATGCAGGCCGCACGATTGTCCGCATCCTGGGACGGAGCGACAGACCAGCGCGCCCGGATCACCCATGTGGCATCCCGCATGGGGCTGCGGGTGAAATTTCAGGACGCATCCGCGCTGGATGGTGAGCTGTCGCCGTGGCTGCTGCCGCTGATCGTGCAAATGCGTGACGGCCAGATTGGCATATTGACCAGCGCCAATGCCGAGGGCGATGGAAGCCTGCTGATTGCAGGCTCGGGCGCGTATCCTACGACCGTTCGGCTGGCTGAGCTGCGGCAGGTCACGGACATGGTGGTGGTGGCGCGGCCCACGCGCGGGATCGCTGATGCCCGCGTCGACGCCTATGTCGAGCCGTTCGAGCCCAAATGGCTGTGGAAGCTCGCATTTCAGGAGCGTGGCGAGTACCTGCCCGTGCTCGCTGCCTCGCTGCTGGTGCACCTGCTGGGGCTGACGGGCATACTTTTTTCGATGCAGGTCTATGACCGGGTAGTGCCGGCGGAGTCGATCCCGACGCTGTATGTCCTGTTCATTGGCGTGCTGCTGGCGCTCGGCTTCGATTTCGTCTTGCGACAGCTACGTACGGGAGTGATCGATCTGCTCGGCAAGCGTGCCGACCTGAGGATTTCGGACCGGATGTTCGGACACGCGCTCCGGGTCCGTAATCGGGCGCGACCGGTATCCACCGGCAGCTTTACCGCCCAGCTGCGCGACCTGGATCAAGTACGCGAGCTGATGACCTCCAGCACGGTAGCCGCGCTGGCGGATCTGCCCTTCTTCTTCCTGTTCCTAGCTATTTTTTGGTTCATCGGCGGCTCGCTTGTTCTGGTTCCGCTCGTGGCGCTGTTCCTGTTGGTGGTGCCGGCGGCGCTCGCCCAGCCGAAGCTGCGGCAGTTCGCGGTGGAGGCGGCGCGGGAAGGATCCTTGCGGAGTGGCATGCTGATCGAGGTTGTCCAAGGTGTCGAGGACGTGAAGACGCTGCAGGCCGAAGAGCGTTTTCAGCAGCAGTGGAACCATCTGAACGCCGGCGCGGGCGAGGCTCAATTGCGGCTGCGAGGCCTGACCGCCCGCCTGGTATCGTGGACTCAGACAGTGCAGCTGGGGGTTTACGTCTCGGTTATCTTCTTCGGTGCGCCGCTGGTGATGGCCGGTGACATGACCACCGGCGCCTTGGTGGGAGCGTCAATGCTCGGTTCGCGCATGATGGCGCCGCTGTCGCAAGTAACACAGGTCCTAAGCCGGTTGCAGCAAGCGCGCACCAGCGTGAGCGGGCTGAACAAGGTGATGGAACTGCCGGTCGACCATCCTGATCGCGAATCGCGCGTGCACCTGCCACGAATAGCTGGCGACATTTCGTTTCGTGAGGCCGTGTTCCGCTACGGCGACCCGCAATCGCCTGCCGCGCTGAGCATCAGCCGACTGCAGATCACGGCCGGCGAGAAGGTGGCGATCCTGGGACGCAACGGCGCCGGCAAGTCGACGCTCCTGCAGGCGCTGTCGGGGCTGCTTGAGCCGGTTTCCGGCGAAGTGCTGGTTGACGATGTCGCCCTGTCGCAGATTGATCCGGCCGACGTTCGGCGCGACATCAGCCTGCTTTCGCAGCGAGCGCGGCTGTTCCACGGCACGATCCGGGACAATTTGCTGATGGGGGCGCCGCATGCCGGAGACGAGCAGCTGCGCGCCGTGCTGGCGACGGTGGGTGCCGACGAGTTTGTACGGCGGCTGCCGCGCGGGCTGGAGCATGTCATCTTTGAAGGTGGCGCGGGGCTTTCCGGTGGCCAGGTTCAGGGCTTGTTGCTCGCCCGTCTCCTGATCCGCGATCCGTCGGTGATCCTGCTGGACGAGCCGACGGCGGCAATGGACGAGGCGACCGAGCGTCACTTCCTTGCTCGTTTCCGGGAATGGAGTGCGGACCGCACGGTGGTGATCGCAACGCATCGCACTCGCGCGCTCGACCTGGTGGATCGCCTGATCGTGGTAGATGGTGGTCGAGTGGTGGCCGATGGGCCGCGCGACGAGGTGCTGGAGCGGCTTCGTACGCCGCGCTCGCCGGCGAAGGTGGTTCCGGTACGAAGGGATCGGGCGTGATGGCGACCAGGGCGGAAGCGCTGAACGGAAGCTGGGTGTTCGGCGATGCGGACGGGGCAAGGCTCGGACGTGCGACACGCCTTATCTGGGTGATCGCCGCCTGCCTGACGGCTCTGGCCCTTTGGGCATATTTCGCGCGACTAGAAGAGGTGACCACCGGCGCCGGGCGTGTCGTGCCGTCAACTCGCGAACAGGTGATCCAGTCGCTGGAAGGCGGAATCCTCGCAAAGCTGACGGTAAAACAGGACGATATCGTCCGGCCAGGCCAGGTTCTCGCCCAGCTGGACCCGACCCAGAGCGCCTCCACCTTCGAGGAGAGTGCGGCGAAATATCGTGCGGCGCTTGCAAGTGTCGCCCGGCTGGAGGCCGAGGTCGGGCAAACGAGACCGGTCTTTCCTGCGGAGTTGAACGGCTTTGCGGAGCTCAAGGCAAAGGAGTTGCGGCTGTACGAAGCGCGTCGGCGCAGCCTGGACAAGTCGCTCGCCTGGATCCGCCGCTCGATCGCGCTTTTGTCGAATGAGGTGCAGATCGGCCAGCGGCTGATCGCGGTAGGCGCGGCCAGTAATGTCGAAGTACTGCGGCTACAGCGTCAGCTTGCCGAACTGGAGCTTAAGCAGGCAAATCTCACGTCCGAGTATATCGTCCAGGCGCGCGAGGAACTGGCCAAGGCCAATGCCGAAGTGACGACCCTGGCGCCCGTAGTCGAGGGTAGGGCCGACACGCTGGCCCGGCTGACGCTGCGATCGCCGGTACGCGGAATCGTCAAGAACATCGAAGTGTCGACGATCGGCGGAGTCATTCCGCCCAACGGCAAGTTGATGGACATCGTACCCCTGGACGACCGGCTGCTGGTGGAAGCGCGCATTTCGCCGCGCGACATTGCGTTCATCCATCCCAAACAGCCTGCGACAGTGAAGATTACAGCGTATGACTATGCGATCTATGGCGCGCTGAAAGGAGAGGTGGCAACGATTTCTCCGGATACGATCAAGGACGAGGCCAAGCCGGACGTCGAATTTTACCGCGTGCTGATCCGCACGGATCGCGACGCCTTGACGAACAAGGAAGGGCGCCGCTTCCCGATCGTTCCGGGCATGGTCGCAACCGCCGATATCCATACCGGCAGCAAGACAGTATTTCAGTATTTGGTGAAGCCGTTCAACAGGGGACGCGAGGCGCTGCGGGAGCGGTGAGCGCGAGCGGGCATTGTGTGTGGGCGGCGACCCTTCTCCTCTCGCTCACCGTGGAAACGCCAATGCCTCCAAGACTGATGCCCAACGAAGCTCAGCGGCCGGCGCCGCTGCGAGTGCCGCGTGGCCGACAAAGCTTTGATGCGCGCGAAGCGCTGAACGGTGCCACCAGCAATCGCCAGCGATGCACCGACGTCCCGGACGCTTACTGGGTGCCAAGCCCCGGCGGCGGCGCCTGCATCCGCACCTATCCGGCGGGCAGCCCGCGGGCGGGCGGGCTAATGATGGTCTATCTGCCCGGTGACGTTCTGCTGCGAGGGCGCGGAGGTATACGCCTGATCGCGGGCAGCTATGCCCGGCGCTCGCCGGCGGACATCCGGCAGGAGATGACACGATGGTCGCGCGAGGGAAGCGCGCCGGCACTGTTTCTGGCGCGGCCCGGCCTTTATGGTTCCTCGGGAAATCACGGCGCGCGGCGGCGGATTGAGGAGGTGCGGCTGGTCGATGGTGCGCTGAACCGCATCAAGACACGTTACCGGGTCCGCCGCTTCATTCTGGCTGGGCAGTCCGGCGGTGGACACCTCGTCGCATCGCTGGTGAACCGGCGCCGGGATGTTGCGGCTGCCTTCATCGGTTCTGGCCTCGTTTCGGCTGTGGAGGTGATGAAGGCATATCAGAAGCGGCGTGGCAGGGACGGCGGGCCAATCGAGGATCCGGACGCCGTTTATGATCCCATCGGGCATGTGCAGGCGATCTCCCGACCTGCCCCCGACATCTTCGTGCTGTCAGATCCCGGCGATCGGATCGTGCCCTTTCTCAGCCAGCGGCACTATGTGGAACGGCTGCGGGCGTCCGGGCTACATCCCATCCACGTCCTGTTGCGCGGGGAGGGGCGCAGCCGTCACCTGCTGGCTGAGCCGATCAAGACAGGTGCGGCACTTTACGCGCGAGGCGATCGCGGCGGCGCGATTACCGAGGCGTTGCGCGCACTGGCACCGCTACCGCATCCAGCGCTGGAAGCTCCGAACTGAGCAGTGCGCGGGCGGCGGTGTCGCGGGCGGCGCGGGTCGGTGCGCCCAGCACCGCCGCGATCCAGCGTCTCTGGTGTTGATCGGTCAACGTCAGCAGCAGATGGTGGGCACGCGCGCCCACGCTCCCGGTGCGGAGCCCATCCACGCCGGGGATCGCGCCGATCAGCCGATTGGTGTTGGGATAGGTGGCGCCTTTCCGTTCGAATGATTGCCTGCCGGACAGCGCATGTACGCGCGGAGCATGTTCCAGCACATGGG
This sequence comes from Sphingomonas sp. CCH5-D11, assembly GCF_001557395.1. Taxonomy (NCBI): domain Bacteria; kingdom Pseudomonadati; phylum Pseudomonadota; class Alphaproteobacteria; order Sphingomonadales; family Sphingomonadaceae; genus Sphingomonas; species Sphingomonas sp. CCH5-D11. The sequence continues at coordinate 8,335 of NZ_LSKH01000049.1, forward strand.
CTGCCAGCCGGATTGCATCGATGCCCGTGATCGCCTGTCCCCGGCCTATGCCGCTTGGCGAGGCGAAGCGGCTGTGAGCCATGCCGATTGCCTGCGCGCGCTCGTTCATTCGCCGAGTGAACTCCTCCACCGAGCCGCTGTGCCATTCGCCGAGCGCATGCGCCGCCTCGTTCGCACCGACGATGGCAGTCGCAGCCATAAGGTCGGCGATGGTGACACGCTCGCCGGTGTCCAGCCGCCAGCGGCTGTCGACGGCTGCGGCGGCGAGAGAGATCTCAACCAGCTCGTCTTCGGACGTGCCGAGTTCCTTCAAACGCTCTTCCACCAGGCAGAGGGTGAGCAGCTTTGCCAACGCAGCAGGATGATGAACAGCCTCCGGTTGTTCGGCAAACACCATCCGCGAAGCATCGACATCGTAGAGGAGGCGGCTCTGCGCCGCGGCTGGGCGAGGAACGGACGCCTTCAGCAGTGGCGGGGCAAAGCTGGCGCTCAGAGACTTGAGCCAGACGACCAGCTCATGAATTCGCCGGCTGTTCGATCCTTTGAAGAGCACCACATCGCCGTCGTTCAGGTCCGTGCGAAGCAGAGCCTGTAGAGCGGCGAGCGTTTCGGCATGCATGCCGCGCTGGGCGGCCGGCAGAGCGTTCCAGAGGCCGCTCCACAGCGGCCCCACGACATGCACGCGATCGATGCGTGGATCGATTGCCGTTGCCAGGCCGGTGTGAAGCGATGCCTCAGCTTCACCCAGTTCCGCCATCTCGCCGAGCACCGCCATACGGCGCAGACCGGGGCGCTCGGCAAGGTCGGCGAGCGCCGCCGCCATGGAGACGGGGTTGGCGTTATAGGCATCGTCGATCAGCGTCACCTGCTTGCCGTCGACCGCCAGCGTCACCGTTGCGCCCCGACCAGGTAGCGAGCGAAAACCGCCCAAGGCTTCAATAGCCGGTTCAACAGGGTGACCAAGCGCCATCACCGCGGCGAGCGCCGCGAGCGCATTTAGCGCCATATGCTCGCCCGAGGCGCCCAACACGAAGCGGACGGTGCGCCCGAATACTACCGCTTCCCCTGCGCGCGAGGCTGCGTCGTAGGAGAGGAGGCGCAATGCGCAGTCTGCCGACCGGCCATAATGAATGACGCGCAGCTGCCGCTCCTGTGCAGCCGCATGGACAATTTCCCACTGGTCCATGTCGCGGTTGAGGATGGCGGTTCCACCCGGCGCCATGCCAAGGAAGATCGCGCTCTTCGTACGGGCGATGTCGGCCACGCTGCTCCCGTTGGTCAGGTGCGCGGGCGCTATGTTGGTAAAGATGGCGATATCAGGCCGCGCAAGCCGGGCGCTATGCGCCATGCGGCCCACCGCAAGCTCCAGGACGATGTGCTTTGCTTCCGGCGGCATGGAGGCGAGGTTCCAGGCAACGCCATGCGGCAGATTTCCGCTGTGAGCGCTGTGGCCGACCGGGCCGAACGGCTCTAGCGCGTGAGCGACCATCGCGACGGCAGTCGTCTTCCCGGCGCTGCCAGTGATTGCGATCACCGGCACGCGAAGGCGCTGGCGCGCCGCCCGACCCAATGCCAAAATCGCTTCGCCGGTGTCATCCACCCGAAGCACCGGCAACCCTGCGGGCAAACCCACCAGTTCACCGTCTGTGACCACCGCGGCTGCCGAAGGCGAAAGGCTGGCAAGCGCCGCTGGCCGCATGCCACGGCTGGTATCAAGCGCACGCACCACCGCGATCTGACCGGGCTGATAAGTTGGGGGATGGATGCAGACGCCGGTTGCCGACCAACCTGCTGGCGGCGGCGCGCTCCAGCTTCCGCCGGTCGCGGCCGCGAGCCGGTCGGCATCCCACAGGGCGGCAGCCTCTGGCGTCGCGGCGGTCTGCCGCAGGGGCTGACCCGTGGTGCGATAGCGATGGTAGGCGACGAGGCCGGAGAGATAATGCTCCACATCATCGATCCGCACGCGAAAGCCCTGATGGCGGATGAAGAAGCTGCCGGCGATCCGATCGGGCCGTGCGAAATCCATGGCCAGTTCGGGCCAGAAATGCCCGTTCAGCAGATGGCGGACGCGCGCTTCCAGCGCTTCATTGAAGCGATCGGCATCCACTTCGGCCAGGAGATGGCGGTGCTCGGGAAGCTCGGCGATGCGCGACAGCATGGCATGAGCCGCCATCATCAGTTCGAGCAGGGTGGGGAAGGTCGTGATCCGGTCACGAACGAAGTCGAGATAACCGGCGATATTGTTGATACCGAAGCGGAAGTAGCGCTCCTCCGGCCGCACCAGTGTGAGCTCGTTTGTGCAATAACCCAGCCAATGGTCGTGGTGGCGCCAATGCTCGGCGGCGATGAAGTGGTCGTAGGCGCGCTCCACCACCGCGAGCCAGCGCGGATCGCCGGTAAGCTGGTGAAGGCGCATCAGCGCGAAAGTCGCCTCCCCATCGTAATAAACGGTGCGGAACGGCTGCACGACCTGAAGGTCCGGATAATGCAGCACATGGACGAAGGCACCGGTCGCGGGATCCTGCATGGAGCGGATGCCGAGGGCCAGTCGATCCATCAGCGGCAGGTGGTCGCGACAGCCGGTCACCTGTGCATGCCGGGCAAGCGCCAAGATCGCGACGGCATTGCCGCCAAGCTTGATCTCGTCACCCACGTCCACCAAGAACGCCGCCTCGCTGCCGTCCGGAAGCGTCGCAGGACGGATCAACTCGCGCAGTAAGTATCGGAGCGAGCGCTCGATTGCCGCGGCCAGATCCGGGTCCCGCACCAGCTCCCACGCTTCAATCATCGCGTAGGTGGAACTGGCGTGCCGCAGCGTGTTGTACGCGTCGATCTGCCGGTCGAAGCAGGGGTGATATCCGTAGATGAAGCGACCATCCTCGCCGACCTGGCGAGCGAGATGGCCCGCGCCCTCGCGAACCAGGGAGGCGACGTCTTCGGCTGCGAGCGAATCGATCCGGCGGCGGCCCCGCTCCAACCCGCTTTCGTGGAGGAGCACGCAAGTCCCAGCATCATCGGCGAAGGCACTGCGCGTCGAGAAGACGAACAGCCGTCCGTTATCACCAAAGTCGATCTGCGGAGGCTGGCCATATTTGCGGCGGACGTAATGGTTGAAGTTGCGCGCGTTCAGCACCGCATGGGCAACCGCGTTGCCACCGTAGAGCATCGCGTTCGCGTTGAGCTCCTGCTCCAGGACAGCGTGCTGGAAATCGGCATCGAGCGCGATCCCGTAGCGGAAGTAGTTGCGCTTCGTCTGGCGCAAGCTGGCCCTGAGTTCCTTCCAGCTGGTATCTTCGAGTTGATCGACCAGATCCACGCGAAGCCACTTGATCGGCGTGAGACGGGATGCCTCGTGCACGGCCGTCGCGAGGCAGGACCAAGCTTCTTCGAACGAGGGCGCCCGAAAGTTGAGCACCTGGGCACGCTGCGTCCCGGACGTGAAGGATGCGAAGAGGATCGTGCCTTGGCGATTATCTCCAAGCACGGGCGGCAAGGTCGAGATGAGCCTGTGCAGGCTGGCCAACATTTGCCCGATCGACATGCCAACTCCCCAATTTGCCACGGGAATGGGTGGTAAAGGCTTAGCGAATGCTAAAGAACGTGACGGAAGAAGTGCACTGAAATCGTGCAAAAGCATGAGGATCGTCTGCACCGCCCCGATGCAGGAGCGCACCCTCTACTTGGTTCCCCGCCATGCCTGCCGACGCCGCAGATCGCTCGCGCGATCGCTTTGCGTCGACGTCGTCATGTTGAAGACAGCGCTCTTTTCGGCATTGTTGAAGGGAGAGTCGCTGGTGGGTCCGCCGGGGCTCGAACCCGGGACCTCTCGATTAAAAGTCGCTTGCTCTACCGACTGAGCTACGGACCCTCACCAGCGACGACGCGCCTAGGCACAGAGCGGCGGCGGGTCAACCGGGCATGCAGTTGGCGCATGGTGAAGCCGGTCGCGGGATCCCGCCATTCGGGCGCGATCCGCAGGAGCGGTGCCAAGACGAAATCACGCGTGCGGAAGGCAGGGTGCGGGATCTTCAGCGCCGGTTTGCAGACCCGGCCGCCGGACCAGAGAATGATGTCGAGATCAAGCACCCGTGCGCCCCACCGGCGTCCGCGGCGGCGCCCGAACTGCTGCTCCACAGCCTTCAGTTCGCGCAGGAGGGCGTCCGGTGAAAGCGACGTTTGAAGGAGTACGGCGGTGTTTGCAAAACGCCGGATCGAGGGGCCGATCGGCGCGCTGGTCATGATCGGGGCGACTGCGAGAAGACCGGGAAGCGCATCGATCGCTGCCGTCACCTCAGCTGCGGGGCCACCATGCCGACCACGGCGATTTGATCCCACTGCCACGACATAGGTTGAGCCCGTCATGCCGGACAGCCTATCGGGCCGGGATGAACTTCGCACCTTCTCCCTTGCCGGCAACCGAACCGCCGCGCGACTGCCCGCTTTGTCCCCGCTTGGTCGAGTTCCGTCATGCCTTGCAGGCGGAGTATCCGGACTGGTGGAATGCGCCGATACCGGCATTCGGCGATCCGAATGCCTGGCTGGTGATCGTCGGCCTCGCGCCTGGAAAGCACGGCGCCAACCGGACCGGACGGCCCTTCACCGGCGATTATGCCGGCGAACTGCTCTATGCCACGCTGGCCAAATACGGGCTGAGCGAGGGTCAGTTCGACGCGCGGCCGGATGACGGGCTTCAACTGCGTGGTACCATGCTGATCAACGCGGTTCGGTGCCTGCCGCCCGCCAACAAGCCGACGCCGGAAGAGATTCGCACCTGTCGCCCCTTTCTGGAAGCGCCCCTGGCGGCGCTGCCGAACGCTTCCGTCTTCATCGCGCTGGGGCAGATTGCTCATCAGTCTGCGGTCAAGGCGCTGGGCGGAAGGTTGCCGAAGGCGAAATTCGGCCATTTGGCGGAGCATCGGATGCCGGATGGTCGCGTGCTGATCGATAGCTATCATTGCTCACGATATAATCAGAACACCGGCCGGCTCACTGCAGCCATGTTCGAAGCGGTGTTCGAGCGGGCGCTGGCATGCCGACCTTCGTGAAGGAGTAACGGGCAAAGGTTCGCCATCAACTGCCCGGGAAGAGACTGGCGTGCAGCCGGCCCCTTAAGCCTGCTGCGGCGTCGCTCCCAACGCTGAAGCGATGCGGTCGGCGAGCCGATCGGCGACATCTGCCTTGGGCATATGTTCCCAGGTCTCGACGCCATCGGCGGATACCAGATGCACGGTGTTCGTGTCTCCGCCCATCACGTCGCCGGACACGTCGTTGGCAATGATCCAGTCGGCGCCCTTGCGAGCAAGCTTGTCGCGGGCGTGGGCCACCACATGCTCGGTCTCGGCCGCGAATCCGATCAGGAGGCGCGGGCGACGCGGGTCATGACCGAGGGTAGCGAGAATGTCGGGGTTTTCGACAAGCTGGAGCGAGGGGATGCCACCGGCGGCCTTTTTCAGCTTCTGTTCGGCCGCATCCTGGGCGCGCCAGTCGGCTACCGCGGCCACCATTACCGCCGCATCGGCCGGCAAGGCAGCGTCAACCGCCCGGGCCATCTCACGCGCGGTTTCCACGTCGATCCGAGTGACCCCGGTGGGAGTGGACAGCGCCACGGGACCGGCAACGAGCGACACACGGGCGCCAAGCGCTGCAAGCGCACCGGCGATCGCGAACCCCTGCTTACCGGACGAACGGTTGGCGATGTAGCGTACGGGATCGATCGGCTCATGCGTCGGCCCCGCGGTGACCAGGACGTGTTTGCCGGAAAGTGGACGATCCTTGCCGCGGCGAGCGGCGCCGGACGTGTTCCCTGATCTTTCAGCCAGCAGCGCTTCGATCCGGGCAGTGATCACGGCCGGTTCGGGCAGACGGCCAGGGCCATATTCGCCGCAGGCCATGGCGCCTTCGTCCGGCTCCATCACCGTAATGCCGTCGGCGCGGAGCTGATCGACATTGCGCCGTGTCGCCGGATGAAGCCACATGCGCACGTTCATGGCAGGGGCGGCGAGCACCGGCTTGTCGGTGGCGAGCAGCAATGTCGTTGCGAGATCGTTCGCCAGCCCCGCCGCCATGCGCGCCAGCAGATCCGCCGTGGCGGGGGCAACGACTACCAGATCGGCCTGTCGGCTGAGCTGGATGTGCCCCATCTCCGCCTCGTCCTTCAGGTCCCAAAGGGTGGTGTGCACTTCTTCTTCGGAAAGGGCCGCCAGCGTCATGGCGGTCACGAAGTGGCTGCCGCCCTCCGTCAGAACGCAGCGGACGCCATGCCCTCCCTTGCGCAGGAGGCGCACGATCTCGCATCCCTTGTAGGCGGCGATGCCGCCGCCGACGATCAGGAGAACCCGGCTCATGCCGCCGTTCTTGTCACGGTGATACGGCGTCTGTCGAGCGCGGAGCGTGCTAAATCCCGCAATGCATCGGGAACGAAGACGAGCCCGATCGGCACGATGGGGGCGATCAGGAATGACCAGTGAACCCGATCGGGCGTGCCGAAGAACGTCATCACGAGCAGCTGGACGACGATGACGGCGAGTGCCCGGGTCGCAAGCGGGTCTCGCCAGGCCGACCATCCGGCGATGGCAAGCACCGCCGCCAACGCAGCGATCACAGCGGGAGCCAGTGACAGCGCTGTTGTGGCGACGACGGACTGGACGGCAAAGCCGAACCCGGCCGCACCATCCCACCCCGTGGACGCCTCGGCGGCCGGCCCGACGGCCTGCGCGACGGCTTGTGCATGAAAGGCGAGAACAGTCGCGAAGAGCGACAAGACCGCCAGCCAGCCGATTGCCTCACGCCGTTGCCCCTCCAGCAGCGCGAGGATCATCATGACCAGGAGGTACAATACCGCCGTTTCGCGGATCAAGGCCGCGGACAGGCCCAGTGCGGCTGCCGTGATCCAACGTCCGGGTAAACGCGACGCTAGCGACAGAGCGATCAGAAGGCCGGCCCAGAGATCATGCATCGCAAGAAGGTGGCCGAGGATCGCGCTCATCATGCCGATGGCTGCGAGCAGCACCGCGACAACGCGGGCGCGAGAACTGGAGAATACGCCCTGCAACCGCCGCCACCATACAAGGAGCGTAGCCAGGGCAAGACCATATAGCAGCAACGCTGCGGCAATCGGGCTGATCGCGGCCTGGAGTACGCCCAAAGTAGGCAGCCGGAAGACCAAGAGCGAATTCACCGGCGCGCCCATCGCGCGTAATGTCTGAGCAGTTGCGGTGTAGTAATCAGCGCCGTGTCGAATGTCCTCGACGACGCCCTGAAGCAGGATTTCGGTTCCCTGGATACTCGATTCTGCCATCGGTGGAGGAGCCGTATCGCTGCCCTGAACCGCAAGGGAGGCAAGCAGCAGAAGTGCCAGCAAGCCAAGCAGCCAGCGGGCGTTACGTCTGGGCCGCCCGGCATAGCGCGAGGGGATCGCGAGCCAGAGCGGCCGGGCAGCGGCGCGAGCCATGGTCAGGCAATCATGGCCCAGGTCGCGCCGATGCCCGCCGCCGCACTCGCCACTGCGACGGCGACATAACGCCACCCGCCGCCGATGCGGACAACTTCGATCTCGCGCAGGGGCGGAGCGGGCGGTGCCCCGCCTGGCGGTGGAAAGCGCGCTTCGATCCGGCGTACCAGCTCGGGCAAGCGATACAGCGTCTTTACGTCGGCCACGATCCGGTCGGCAATGTGAGCCTCCGGACCGAGTTCCGTGCGGATCCATTCCTCCACGAACGGGCCGGCCGTGTCCCACAGGTTGATATCGGGATCGAGCGCCGTCGCGACGCCCTCGACCATCACCATCGTTTTCTGCAGCAGCAGCAGATGTGGCTGCGTGACCATGTCGAAATCGCGGGTGATGGAAAACAGCCCGTCGAGCATCATGCCGATCGACATTTCCTTGACCGGCAACCCGCGCATCGGCTCGCCCACCGCGCGCAGCGCCGTGGCAAATTCGCCCACGTCGTGATGCGCGGGCACATATTCCGCTTCGAAATGAATTTCCGCGACACGGCGGTAGTTGCCGGTGATCAGGCCATACAGGATCTCGGCCAGCCAAATGCGGGCGCGCCGGTCAATGCGGCCCATGATGCCGAAATCGACCGCGGCGATCCGATTGCCAGGCAGTGCGAACAGGTTGCCCTGATGAAGATCGGCGTGAAAGAAGCCCTCGGCAATCGCCTGCCGCAGGAAGGCGTGAACGAGCGTCTGCGCGAGGAGCGGCAAATCAAAGCCGGCCTCGATCAACGCGGCGCGGTTTGACAGTTTGATGCCGTCGACCCACTCCAGCGTCAGCACCTTGCCCGATGTACGTGGCCAGTCGATCTCCGGTACGTGAAAATTCGGCTCTGCCGCCATGCCTTCTGCCAACTCGCTGGCGGAGGCCGCTTCGCGTCGCAGATCCAGTTCACGCGCGGTCCACCGTTTGAAGGTGGCGATCACCAGCCGCGGCTGAAGGCGGGCGATCTCGCCGCCCATGGGCTCGATCTGAGCCGCGGCCCATTCGTAGGTTTCGATGGCGCGATCGAAATCTGCCTCCACGCCCGGGCGAAGCACCTTCACCGCGACGGGACGACCGTCAATCGTGACCGCGCGGTGGACCTGAGCAATCGAGGCGGCGCCGACCGGCGTTTCATCGAAGCTGGCGAACATCGCCGCGATCGGCCGACCCAGACTTTCCTCGATCTGTGGGCGGATCACGTCGAAGGGCAGGGGCGGAAGCGCATCCTGCAAGCGCAGCAGATCGGCCGCGGCCTCATCCCCGACGATATCCGGGCGAGTCGCAAGCGTCTGGCCGAACTTGATGGCGGCAGGGCCGATTGCCTCGAACGCGTCCGCATAGCGCGGCTGTTCCGGCACCCGTGCCCCGAAGCGTGCCAGTCGCAGGAGCCGCCGCAGCGCCGGCGGTGTCTTCGCATCCCGCTCCAACCCGCGCAGCGCGCCATGGCGCGCGAGTGTCCGACCCCATTTCAGAAGCCGCCACGTATGAACGACGGAGTTGGTCATTCTCCGCTGCCCCGCGAGGGGCGGCCGGCAACGATCATATCTTCCAGCCCGAGTGGATCGCGACCAGACCACCGAGCAGCGGTTCGACCTTGGTCTGCACGAAACCGGCCTCGCGGATCATGCCTTCGAACTTGGGCATATCGGGGAAGCGGCGGATCGATTCGATGAGATAGCGATAGCTGTCCGCGTCATCGGCTAGCAGCTGGCCAAGGCGCGGCACCAAGCGATGCGAATAAGCGTCGTACAGTTCCTTGAAGCCGGGCCAGGTGGTGGTGGAGAATTCAAGGCAGAAGAAACGGCCACCGCGACGCAGGACACGGTGCGCCTCGCGCAGGGCGGCCGGAATGTCCGTCACGTTGCGGATGCCGAACGCGATCGTATAGGCGTCGAAGAAGCGATCCGGGAAGGTCAGCACCTCCGCATTCGCTTCTGTCCACACAAGCCCGTCGATCCCGCGTTCCTGCGCACGCTTCATGCCGACTTCAAGCATGGCCGGATTGATGTCCGCCACCGTCACCGACGCGCCCTCACGCTGCAGGCGGAAGGCGATGTCTCCAGTGCCACCGGCCATGTCGAGGACCTGTTCTCCGGCGCGCGGCTTTACGCGGCGCACGAAGCGATCCTTCCAAACCCGGTGCATGCCGCCCGACATGGCATCGTTCATAAGATCATAACGGGAGGCCACATTGGTGAAGACGCCGCCCACACGGGCAGTCTTCTCCGATGCCGGGATGTTCTCATAGCCAAAGGAGACGGTGTCGCTCATGCCGCGGCTCTAGCGGCGGGGCGGCGGCGGGGCTAGGCCTTGATCGCGCCGCGGCTCGCACTCCTGGAAGTCGACAAGAGAGGGCGTCGACAAGCCGGGGTGGGGCGCTAAAGGCTGCTCATGCCAGAGTTGCCCGAAGTCGAGACAACCGTTCGCGGCCTGCGCCCTGTTCTGGACGGCGCGCGCGTCACGAATGTGGAGCCGCGGCGCGGTGACCTACGCCGCCCATTCCCGGCCGACTTGCGGCAGGTGATGACCGGAGCGGTGATCACCGGTCTGGGGCGGCGCGCGAAATATGGGCTGATCCATACCGATCGTGACCGGACGTTGATCTTCCACCTTGGCATGTCGGGCCGCTGGCGAGTCGATCCTGGCGAGGTGCTGCCGCACGATCATCTGATCATCGATACGGCCGGGGGCAGGCGGGTGGCGCTGAACGATCCGCGCCGGTTCGGCTCGGTCGACCTCTGGCCCAGTGGCGAGCTGGACGCCTTTCCCGGTTTTGCCGCCTTGGGGCCGGAGCCTCTGGGCCCGGAACTGAGCGCCAAATGGTTGAAGGGCGCGCTTGCGGGGCGGCGGGCCTCGGTCAAGCTGATGCTGCTCGATCAACGGATCGTCGCGGGACTGGGCAACATCTACGTCTGCGAGGCGCTGTTCCTGGCGCGAATCTCTCCCAAGCGGGCGGCGGGAAGCATCAGCCTTGCCCGGCTGGAGCGCCTGGTGGAAGCGATACGCGCGGTCCTGCTTTCCGCCATTGAGGCGGGCGGCTCGACATTGCGCGATTATGCCCGGCCCGATGGGGAGCTTGGTTACTTTTCCAAGCAATTCGCGGTATATGGCAGGGAAGGGCAGCCGTGCGGCTGTGGCGGCATCGTGCGGCGCTATGCCGAAGGCGGGCGTTCCACCTTCTGGTGCCCGGCCTGCCAGCGCAGTTGACCGGAGGAAGGATTGCCGTTAAAGGGCGCGGCTTCCAGGGCGATGGGTGTTCCCGCCGCCCTTTTTTCATCGACCGACTTTAGAAGCAAGGACCGTCAATGGCGAACACGCCGCAAGCGAAGAAGCGCATCCGCCGCAACCAGCGCCGGGCCGAGATCAATGGTGCGCGCGTGAGCCGCATCCGCACCTTCGTGAAGAAGGTTGAGGCAGCGCTCGCAGCGGGTGACAAGCCGGCAGCAACGGCCGCTCTTGCGGCGGTTCAGCCGGAACTGGCGCGTGGCGTGGCGCGCGGCGTTCTTCACCGCAACACGGCGAGCCGCAAGTTCTCGCGCCTCACCAAGCGTCTGTCGGCTCTCGCCTGATCAGGCGGCTGGCCGGACAGGCCGGCTTCAGACATGTAAAGGCCGGGCGGCCATTCGTCGCCCGGCCTTTTGTCATGTCTTTCTCTGATGACGTGACTTTGTTTCCGGCGCCTTATCGTCGCGTGCTGAAGCGCGGGGCTGCCCCGGAATTTAGCGGTCGCCCCGCGCGCTCAGATCACAGGAAGGCGCGGCCGCCCGTCACCGGGATAGTGGCACCCGTGATGTAGCTGGCCTCGTCACTGGCGAGCATCACATATGGCGGCGCAAGCTCCGCCGGCTGGGCCGCGCGCCCGATCGGCGTATTGCTGCCGAACGATTTGACCTTCTCCGGCGGCATGGTGGAGGGGATGAGCGGCGTCCACACGGGCCCGGGCGCCACGGCATTCACCCGGATCTTGCGCTGTGCGAGCATTTTGCCCAGCCCGGCCGTGAAGTTATAGATGGCGCCCTTTGTTGTGGCATAGGCGAGCAGCTGCTCGCTCGGATCCTCGGCGTTGATCGAGGTGGTGTTGATGATCGAGCTGCCCGCCTGCATGTGCGGCAGGGAAGCCTTCACCAGATAGAACATGGCGTGGATGTTGGTGGCGAAGGTAAGCTGCCATTCCTCGTCGCTGATGTCCTCTACGTTGTCGAACGTGGCCTGGTGCGCGGCATTGTTGACGAGAATGTCGATCCTGCCGAAGGCGGAGGCGGTCTCCTCCACGATTTTGCGGGCATGTGCGGGATCGGATATATCCCCGGGCAGCAGAAGTGCACGCCGCCCGGCGTCTTCCACGAGTCGCTTGGTCTCCTCGGCATCGTCATGTTCGTTCAGATAGCTGATCGCGACGTCCGCACCTTCGCGCGCATAGGCGATCGCCACCGCGCGGCCGATGCCGCTGTCAGCTCCGGTGATGAGGGCGCGGCGGTCAAGCAAGCGACCATGGCCCGTGTAGCTGCGCTCGCCATGATCCGGGCGCGGGTTCATGGCCTCAGTCTTGCCGGGCATCGGCTGCTGCTGTTCAGGCTGGGGCGGTTCTGGACGGTAGTTCATGGTGCTCCTCGAAGGTTGCTCCCATTCACAAGTCCTCGAACCATCCGACGTTCCCAGCCAGCGAGCGCTTCGTGGATGTTCGCTTCCCGGCGCGTGATCCAGGTTAGCGCGATGCCCTGTTCCGCTCGTTGATCAGCGCAGCAGCATCCAGAACGCCATTCCCACCATGAAGAGGTTCTCGGTCAGCGAGACGAAGCCCAGAGGAACCATGCTGGAACCGCCGACGCAGGCGCATTTCAGCGCGCGGCGATCGACATAGACCGCCTTGAATACCGAGGCCGCACCGATGCCACCGAGGAACAAGGCCAGGGGAATGGAGATCCAGTCACCAAGGCGCGCCGTCATCAGCACGCCCGCGAGCGCTTCACCAAAGGGGTAGAGATATGCGTACGGCACCCAGCGTCGCGCCAGCAGATCATAGTTCAGGAACATGGTGGAGAATCGCTCCACGTCCTGCAGCTTCAGCAAGGCCAGCACGCACATGGATAGGCTGATGAACCACATGGCGGCGTACTCGGTAAGCGGGCTGCCGAACGCCGCGGTGCTTGCCGCCAGGGCCATCAGCGCCGTCACGCCAAACACCGCCGCCACCGGGCGGTAGCTCGTCGCGCCGGGTGCGGGCATATGCTTTCCGAGGAAACGGGCGAGATCGTCGTTGCCGCCGATCCTTTCGCCATCGATGAACGTCTGGGGCGTAGTGGCGACCTGATGGCGCGCCTTGAAGGCATCCGTTTCGGCGCGCGTGCGCAACGGGCGATCATCCACACGATAGCCATGACGCTCCAGGCGCCATTTGGACTTCAGACCCGACGGGCAGAGATGGTCGGGAAGGACCATGCGATACAGAATGGCGGACTTTCCCGCGCCGCTTTTCATCAAGCTACCTCCTGGCGGCAATCGCTTGCCGACGCCTCAGGAAGGTCGGTATACCCGCCGTACCATGGTACGGAGTCAACAATGGCAGCGATGACCATCGCCGGGCTGGCGCGTGCGGGAGACGTTGGTGTCGAGACCGTGCGTTATTATCAACGTCGCGGCTTGCTTGCCCAGCCGGACCGGCCGCTCCGCGGCGTCCGACGCTACGACTCGAATGATGTGCGGCGGCTTCAATTCATCCGCAGTGCGCAGTCAGCAGGCTTCTCGCTGGAACAGATCGCCGAGCTTCTGGCGCTCGACTCGTCGCTTGATCGTCAGCGCGTACGGGCGTTGGCCCGCGAGCGGATCGAGGAACTGGAGAATCGCATAGCGAGCTTGCAGGCGGCACATGACTGGCTGAGCGAATTGGAGCGGGACTGCGCCGCTGGCGGGGAAGGGCCGTGCCCGATCCTGAAGGCGTTCAACGAACACGCCGGGGATTGAGCGTCGACCTTCATCACGCGGCGGGGTGCAAGCAGACTGATTAAGTCAATTGCCGAGAACGCGCGATTGGCTCACCAGAGGCGCAGCCACGTCGCAATCGCCATGATCATGGGGCCGCATGAGGAAGATCAGTACGTCTGCGGTAACATACGCAGCCATCGTCCCTGCTGCGTTCGCCATGCTGATCCCGTCATCTTCCCTGGCGCGGACACGGCAAGACAGGCAATTGTGGATCAACTTTTCCGCGCAAGGAAACCTGGGAAAAAAGACGCTTTGGGGCGCGGAGGTGCAGCCGCGTATCGGACAGAACATGTCGGCGCCCACCGTCCTGCTCGGGCGGCTTGCCATCGGCTTTGTCGTCAATAGGCGGCTCACCCTTCATCAAGGGATCGTCTATCAGGAATTGTTCGATGATCGGCCGCGAAACGAGAAGCGTACCTACCAACAGGCTGACCTGGATATCGCCTCGGGTGAATGGGGCGCGCTAAAGGGGCGGCTGCGCCTGGAGCAGCGCTGGTTTTCAACGGGTTCGGACATGGGCCTGAGGTTTCGCGAACAGATTCGGTTCGAAAAGCCTCTCGGCAGCGCTGGAAGATCCCCGGTGGGCGTGTTGAGCGCAGAAGCCTTCGTCAATGTTCTGAACGCCGATTATGGCGCGCGCCGTGGCTTCGAATCGACGCGCCTGTTTGCGGGCGTGCGCCTTCCACTTGCCGGCCAGGCGGTTGAAACCGGATATCAAGCGCAGATCAGTGCGCCGCCGGGCGGGGCCGATCGCATCGACCACATCCTCATGGTGACTTTCCGGCTCAGGCCATAAAACGCTGGGGAGCCGACACGCGGCTCTCCAAGTGCCCGTTCAATCAGTTGATCGGCGCCCTACCGGCCGAGCGCCTTGTCAGCGAAGGCGACGTCCAATTTGCTCATCGCTGCATAGCCAGCGTCTGACGGGTGGACGCCATCGGCGATCTCGACCTTGCCAGCGCGCTCCTCGGCATCAAAGTCGAGCACTGCGATGCCGTTTGCCTGCAGCGTTCCGTTGCGCAGCAATGCGTTGAACGCCTGACGCTCGCGCTCCTGTTCCGGGGGCAACCCATTGCGTCGCATCACAGTGCCAACGGCGACCTTCCAGCCGCCATCGTGCAGGCGGCCGGCATATTCCTGCAGCGTCTTGAACAAAGGTGCCGCCTTGCTGCCAAGCGCAAAGTCGTTCGATCCGCCATGGATGATTGCCACGTTGTTTCGTCCGGAACGGAAGTAACGCTCGACGGACGAAACCTGCCCGGCAAGAGATCCGAGCGTGATCCCATTGACGCCATCATTGGCAACAATCACGTCGTTGCCGACATGGCTCTGGTACAGGCCAGGGCGTGACGTGGTTGTCGGATCAGTGGAGGCAACACCTTCGGTGATGCTGTCACCGACGAAAACAACAAGATCTCTCTGCGGCTGGGCGCTGGAATATGCCCGAAAGGCGAGAAGGGTGACAATGATCAAAAGCAGCGCGCCCGCGAGATAGAACCAGCGGCCATTCGACTTTTTCGAGCGGGTACGGCGGCGGGATGTTACGTTCATGATGCCAATGCTCTCCGGTGCGCAAGAACCGTTACCTATTGCGAAGTTTGCTGGCGATCTAGCATCAAACGCACCCGGAACAGACTATCGAGAACGATGTGCGCACCAGCGGGGACCATCGACTACCAGCGCGAGAGGCGAACCCCGCCTTTCAGCAGCAAGACGCTACAGGCGCGCCCGTCCAGGCTGAGCCGCGCGGCCTGTTCCTGCGCTCCATGGACGCGTTGAACGAAGGCATCATCGACATTGTGGCCACGCCGTTCGAGCTGTCCCATGCGGTCGGCAAGCTCGCCGGTGATCGCCTCGGTGTTGATATGGGCGACAGTTCTCCGATCGCCGCATGGCTCCGCGACAAATGGCACGCCATGGGGGTCGGCCAGCGTGATGAAGGGTCCGCACCTCGGTCTGACCTGGAGCGATATGGGCAGGCATTCTTGCGAGGCGCCGGTTCCGCGGTCTTGCCGGTGGGCGGCACCCTGTCTGCCGGTGGTAAGCTGGCACTTCGTGCGCCATCCATCGCGACCGACGCGTCCGCGGCGCGCTCGGCAATCCGGGGTTCACTTGTTGATGCAGCGAAAGACCCCCGCACCGCGGTTGCACTCGAACTCGGGTCGGGCGCCGGCTCATACATCGGCGAGGAAGCTGCGCACGACATCGCGCCGGGCAATCCTTACGCGGCCATCGCCGGTCAGGTAATCGGCGGCCTCGGCGGCGGCCTAACCGCGGGGGCAACGACACGGCGGCTGGGCACCCGGTCTAGCGGGGATCATGTCGCCAGCGCCGACATGGCCGAAGCGCCTGCGCGCGAGTTTGATCCCGACGCCCCTATGATCGAACGCGACGGCAGTCTGTTCGCTCGGGCAGCAGACGGGACCGAGGTGCCAATTCCCATCGATGCGTCAGGGCACCCCGGTGTGACGTGGGTCGAAGATCATTGGGAAGCGCTGGTGAGCCTGGAGGGTGGCGCACCGAGCTACGGACCAATGGGCACGGCCAATTCCCTCCCCTCCAAATACGCGGAAGTCGCCGAGCGCCTGAACTATGGCGCTGGCCGGCGGATGGGAGCGCCGGACACCGCTGCTCGCCAAGTTCCCGCTGATGATTGGGACGCGTTCGATGATGCCCCTGATGCACAAGTGACGACAATTGAAGCTGCACCGCGAGAAAGCTCACCCGAGCCCAACGCGTCCGCGATGGCGATGGACGCCGATGTGGAGCGTGCTGAGCTTGTCGGCCCGGAGCTCACTCGCGACCGCATCGAAGCAAGAGGGCAGACACGTCGGCTGACGGACATAGTGACCGACGCAGAGCGCTTGCAGGCGGCTGAGGGTGTTGCACCTGACGATGTGCTGCCCCTCCGCGGCGGGTCCCCGGCCGACACCGGCACCCGAGCGGTGGCAGCGTCTTCCGAATGGGGCGAAGACGTTCCTGACTTCGCGGGCAATATCCGCCTCGACAAGCTCGAGTCGCCCCAGGACATTGATCGTGCGTTGACCACCTCGGTGCAGCGAGCGGGCGGCTTCGACGCCGCCACGCGCGGGCGCATCCGCAATGAAGAGACTGCCAGTCTCGCGGCCGACCTCGGCATGACCGCCGACGATCTGCTGGCCAGGCGGAAGGGACAGGCGTTCAATGCTGAGCAGGCGCTGGCGGCTCGTCAGCGCGATCCACGTCGCAGACAAGTGGCATGTGTTCGAGCGTTATCAGCGCGCTCTATCGCAGGTGGTGAACCAGAAGATCGATCAGCTGCGCAAGAGCGGGGAGTCTGCGAAGGCGCGGACCCTTTGGGACCTGAAGCCTGCGATCATGGCGGTGGACCCGAAGAAGCAGAAGTGGCGCCGCTACCCCAAGAAGCCCCAGCGCACGTTCGACTTCGCCGACGACCTCAAGCCCGTGCTCGATCACCCCGACAACGATGCGGTAAGCCGCGCATTCTGGGGACGCCTCGACTTCCTGCGGTTCTACACCAGCCGCACGCTCGCCGACGCCATGCCGCATCTCGACCGCTGCCGCGATCGGCTGGCCCCGTTGGCGGACATCGAGAAGGTGAAGACCTTCTGGAATCACCTGAACTCCAACTGGCTGCTCATCGCCAATTACTTCAAGACGGTGCAGCTACGTCCGAGCGGCAAATGGCGGGGAGCCACCACCAACGCCATCGAGCAGCGCAATCGCGAGATCAGGAAGCTGGCAGACGTGCGCAACGGCGTGCAGAATTTCGGCCTGCTGCGCTTGCTCGCCCTCTACCACAAGTGGCATATCGGGGATGAGATCGTCTTCTGCTCGGAGCGGGATTGTCCCGCGGTGTGGGGGCCGGTCTTCGGGCCGCCGGTCCCGCCGGAGATCAGGCAGGCTTCAGGCATTCATCCACGATGCCCTGACCACCTCTAGCCATCGTTAACCATTCACCCCCCAGGCAGGCGCCGGCGGCCAGTGGCTGCACCCAGCGCTGTCCTGTGGAGCAGCGTTCCCGGTGTCAGCCCTCGCTCAGGTGCTGCCAAGCATCAAAGCAGCCCCTCTGCGCCGCTTCGATCGTCGCATACCGCTTCTTTCCCCAGACCGTCTCCTTCGACCCCGGTCGAGTCGCCCCGACCGCGAACGATCCATCGCGCTTGGTCACCACCATGAGGTGGAAGCCGTCCACCTTGATGTAGGGCGTCCCCTTGGCAGACCGCTGCCAGCCCTTCCGCTCCGGAAAGCGATCTCGCCGACCAGCCTTCGACCGCATCTGCTTGTCGCGGCCCTCGGCGGCTTGCAGATCCTCAGCCATGTGGCCGGCGCAGATACAGCCGCAGGCGAGTTGTCCGTCATAGCGCTCGTTCGCCATGACGTGGATGAAGCGCACCTGCGCGCTTTCGCACATCCCGCAGGTCTCGAACTCGTCTTCACCAAGCGCCTCGAACGTGTCGTATTCGTCAACGCAGACCCAGCCTCGGTGCGGAACGCCGGCCTGTGACCACTTCCCACGGCCCTGCGAGATGGCGTCGCGCTCTTGGCTCATTGGCCTATGCCGTCGCCGGTAGCTGCCGCCGAGTCCGTCATTGCAGGACTGCGCGAAGGACGGAGACTAGCGGCACGAAGTGCCCCTTGGTGGGGTCGGCGCCCGGTTCATATGGATCGCCAAGCTGCATCTCAATCCGAGGCTCCAGCTTGGCGCAGTTCGGGTTGGCTGGATTGCTCTTCCGCTCGCGGACGGCGAATGTTTTCTTGAGCTTCAGGTCGATACGCACCGAATAGCGGGCACAGTCGGGCACGTCGTTCTCGTAGGTGACTGCGTCGTCGCTGAACTTCGCTTCGAACCAGTCAACCTCTGGCGAGTATACATACTCATCGTTGATCGTCGTCGAGGCTTCGATACAGCGCTCTAACTCTTGCCGGCAGTCGATCGTCACAACAGCAGGCATTAGCCTGCCGCCACCGTCTATGCGGGCCCAACGGCCTTGGGCGGTGGTGAAGCCACCATAGCTGAAGACCCTGGCGGTCCCATTCGGCACGGCACCTCCTGCATCAGCCAGCACGGCCCACTCACGTGCGAACTCGAACAGCACTAGCATCACGAAGAACGCGATCTTCCAGCCGTTCCGACGCCGTGGCTTCGCAGGTTCGACGACGTCGTTCATGCTGCTCGGCGTGCTTTGGGGGAAATGAGGCGTGGAGCTGCGGCGACCGTCATTGTTCGAGATCGAGGCTGGGCTGGTCGGAATCGGACTGACCATTTCCGTCGCCACTCTCCTCGCCGATTACGGCGCGAGGATCTGGCGCCTGCTGCACTGACATCAGCTGCGACGGGAACGGGCGGGCATGGGCCACCGCCTCGTCGAAGGAGCAGGTAAGCCACCGCTCCTCGTCTTCTTCGTCCAGCAGCACCGGCATCGCCTTCGGATGGATCGGCGCCACCAGCGGGTTCGGCTCGGTCGTCAAGAAGGCGAACACTGCGCCGGTGTCAGTTGGCCGCCAGACGCCAGCGAACGAGACGATCGGCCGACTCGGCACGTCAAACCAGAACAGCGGACGCTTGCCGGTGGAGCCTGGCCCGTATTCGCTGAAGCTGGTGAACGGCACCAAGCACCGCCGCTCCGGGTTCGCCAGCGCGGACTTCCAGAACGGCGACGTGTAGTTGCGAACGTTCGTTACCCTCGTGTCCAGCAGCACGGGCTTGCCGGTCGCCTTGTCGATCCGCTTGCCGGGCACCTTGCGGGGGAAACCCCATGCCATCGTGTCCAGGCACCGGCCGTCATCCCCTTGGCGCACCACCCATGCCGGCCGATCTGGGAACAGCTCGGGCGGCGGGAACGTCGCGTCCTCGGGGTAGATTGGCTCGACGCCATACCGACGGGCTAGCTCCGCCTGCTTGGCGGTCATCCGGTATCGATTGCACATCTGTTCGGGTGAACCGAGCTAGTCGGCAGCGGCGCTCAACTTGCCCACGTGCCAGCCTACAATCGCGTCGCGCTCGATCCGCAACGGCACGCCCCCTTCCGGCATCCCTTTAGTTCCCGGCGAGATCACCTGTCCGCCAATGAGGTGCAGAAATGGGTATGCGGGCGCGGGCGTCTCCGTCTCCTCCTCATCGTCAACAGACTTCAGGATCTCTTCGAAGAGGACAGCGAAGCCGCCACCAGCCGTGATGCGCTGCTGAGCTTCGAGATACTGGCGGCGAGAACAAGTCGTGCCGGTGAAGCATAGCCCGCTGGTATACACCGTGACCGCCATCCCAGCGCCCTTTTCAGCCAGGTGGATGATCAGATTGAGGATCCTATCTCCCGTGACCTCGGGTTGATCTTCGGTCTCAGCAAGTGGTGCTTCTTGTTCGTTCTCAGCCATCGATCCGTCCGCCAAAGTCTCGTTCGGCGCAGACGATGACACATCTGCGACTGCGACGGTAGCTGACATCGACTGGCTCGCTACTGCTCCTTAGAACGGGGGTCGCCCTCGATCGTGACGCCGAGATCAGCCAACCGTTGCACGATCCGGTGATAGGGCTTGTGACAGCTCGCCCAGGGGTGCCGCGGCTCGACGGTTGCGGCGATCCAGAAGTCCGTCAGCAGTTGTTGGTCGCGAACGAACGGCCGAAGCACATGAAGGGCGAGCCGCACCTCAATGGTGCCAACCGTTTCTTGTGATGATCGCCCTGCGGCCTCGCGCAAGATGGTGAGCGCTAGATTGACGAGAGCATGGCGGTGGGCCCGGCGTCGCGCGCGCTCACGACCGAACGGGATCGGAAGCAGCGAGATCATCGGGGATGCGCAGCGCTTCGGGCACTTCAGCGCATAGCGTGCCGCGCGCCAGTCCGTATTGCCACCGTTGTTGCGAACCTCGGTGATGATCGCGTGCAGCTCCCACACTTCGGTGGCCCTACAGCTTGTGCAGGTGACCCTGACCTGAGCCTCGACGCGGTAGAGATCGGACAGGTTCTTGGGTGCGCCGACCATGACGCCAGCCTAACGAGAACAAAACGTGATTCGCAGTCTGGAATTGCGGATGACGGCGTGGCAGCGGGGAACGCGGCAAGTATCCGCACGCCGGTGCGCTCAGGCAGTACAGCTAAGCTGGCAGGTCCGGTGCCCATGGTGGGCATTGGAGAAAAGGACATGAGCAACACCCGCGCATGGCGTGCGAAGCCGCGCACCAACAAGCCGAATAGCAGGCAGAAGAGGAACGGTTTGTTCCTCGACGCGCATCCGGTCTGCCAGCACTGCGGTGCCCGGCCGGCGGTCGAAGCGCATCATCAGCTGCGGCGTGGCCATCCGCTGCGGTATCTCTGGCAGTTCATGCGCGCTCTGTGCGTCAGCTGCCACGTAGAAGAGCACAAGCCGCGCCCAGCTGTGCGGACGCGGCTCGTTCTCGTGATCGTCTGGGGCAGGTAGAGTGGCTGGGGCGGCGTCCGCCGCCGCCCCCTAAAATGGCACGTCGTCGTCGATCAGCTCCAGCTGGAACTCACCTTGGCGACGGAGACGATCGACCTTCTCGATCAGGTTGCGGACGCGGACCAGCTCTTCCGGCGTCAGATCGAGACGCCTGATCGCATGGTGAGCCAGCTCGTATTCCTTACCGCTGATCTTCGGGCAGGTGAGGGCGCTCTGTAGGCGACCGCGCCAGTTGGTCGCCGTGACGGGGGACCAGACCTCCTCGGGATCGACCCCGAGGAAGGTCGCCATGCCGATGCCGATCAACGTATAGACCGTCGCGTGATAGGGCTGGAGGATGTCCTCGGCAGCAACCAAGCGAGGATCGCTCTGCTGCTCAGTCAATACTTGATCGACTGCAAGTAAGGCCGACTGGAACTTATGGACGTCGCGCGAGGTGTAGATTCCCATGCTCACGCCTCCCCACCGAGCGCCTGGAGGCTTTCCATCTCCAGCAGGCGCCGGCCACGGACCTTCCGGCTCTTGATGTTTGCGGCGGCCAGCTCGCGGTAGAGCGAACTGCGACTCAGGCCGGTGATGCGCTCACCCTCCTGCATGGTGACAAAGATCGGCTTCATGTCGTGCATTCCCAGTTGCCGGTCCGGAGATCGGGCGGCTTCTGGTCTCTGCTTGCCATCGGCGGTGAGGCGCGCCTTTCGGGTTACCGCGCCAAGCTCCGGAATACTCCGGAATACCTCGGAGAAGCCGCTAAGCGTCTGTGAGATGACGACGGATCAGGAGTTCAATAGTGGGCCGGATCGAATCGGCGTCCGGCCCCTTTTCGATGTCGGCCTTCGCCAAGCGATCTTGCAGAGCGGCGACAACTGCCGTGATCGAGACGTCGGAATCATCGCCGGGGACGCCCTCAGCCAGCACGTAGCGGGCGAGCTCAACTGAGAACATGGACCACCATTTAGCGGTCGGCCGACCACCCTTGATCTGGATCCATTCGTCCGGCGGTGATGCCCATTTCTCGACGACCTCATTGATCTGATCGCCGTCGAATACGATGCCGACCATCTCGTAGGTGGTGGGGCCCGACACCACGGTCAGTTCGCCGGTCTTCCACATCGCCGCCATCAGGTCCGGCTCGCCGGCTGCGATCGCCCACAGCGCAGGGTCGATGCCCTTCGGGCTCGCGGTTGTGCTTTGCTGGTTGACCGTCGTGATCATCTTGGCCGCCTGGGCATAGATCATTCCGGCCTTGAGCCGCCCGACCACAATCTGCTGCATCGAAGATGGGTTGCCGACGGCGAGGATCGTGTGGCGGACCTTGCTGGAGGCGACGAGATTGCGACTGGCCATCTCGGCCATGTGCCGCATTGGCCGTAAACATCCGGTTCAACGGCTATTTGCCGCGAAGCACGTCCCACAGAATGCGCCGCACGGCTTCTGGG
>NZ_LSKH01000005.1:0-2210 GCF_001557395.1 Sphingomonas sp. CCH5-D11
AAGCGGCGCGCCGCACCGGCTGCGCCCCCGGCCCCGCCCGTGTTGGCGCGCGATCCGTCGCTGCCCGCGCCGCGCCGCTTCTCGCCGGTTGCACGACCGGAGATCCCCAAGCCGCAGCCCAAGCCCGAGCCGAAGCCCGCACCGGCACCAGCCGCCGCGACCACCGCGAGCAGCAGCGCCGCCCCGCAGCAGCGCAACCTGCCGTCCGGTCAGGCGACGCCGCGCAACGCGCCGCAGCCGGCCCGACCGCAGCAGCGCGATCGCAAGGGCGACGAGCGCCGCGGCGGCAAGCTGACGGTCAACCGCGCGCTGAACGAGGATGGCGCCCGCGCCCGCTCGCTCGCCGCACTGAAGCGTGCCCGCGAGAAGGAAAAGCGTGGCTGGACCGGCCCGCGCGAGCCGCAGGCCAAGCAGATCCGCGACGTTCAGGTGCCGGAGGCGATCACCGTCCAAGAGCTGGCGAACCGCATGGCGGAGCGCGGCGCTGACCTGGTGAAGGCGCTGTTCAAGATGGGCATGCCCGTCACCATGACGCAGACGATCGATCAGGACACCGCAGAGCTGCTGGTGACCGAGTTCGGCCACAATATCGTGCGCGTCAGCGACAGCGACATCGATCTCGCGCTCGATACGGCGCCGGACAATGATGCGGATTTGAAGCCGCGTCCCCCGGTCGTGACGATCATGGGTCACGTCGACCACGGCAAGACCAGCCTGCTGGACGCGCTGCGCGGCACCGATGTGGTGCGCGGCGAGGCCGGCGGCATCACGCAGCACATCGGCGCCTATCAGGTGACGCTGAAGGACAAGTCGAAGATCACCTTCCTCGACACCCCGGGTCACGAGGCGTTCACCGCCATGCGTGCGCGCGGCGCGGACGTCACGGACATCGTGGTGCTGGTGGTGGCGGCCGACGACGGGCTGATGCCGCAGACGATCGAGGCGATCAACCACACCAAGGCGGCCGGCAAGCCGATGATCGTGGCGATCAACAAGATCGACAAGCACGACGCCAATGCCCAGCGCGTGCGCGAGCGCCTGCTCGAGCATGACGTGCAGGTCGAGGCGATGGGCGGCGAGACGCAGGACGTCGAGGTGTCGGCGCTCAAGAAGACCGGCCTCGACGAGCTGATCGAGAAGATCCAGCTGCAGGCCGAGCTGATGGACCTGAAGGCGAACCCCGATCGCGATGCCGAGGGCAGCGTGATCGAGGCAAAGCTGGACAAGGGCCGCGGCCCGGTCGCGACGGTGCTCGTCACGCGCGGCACGCTGAAGGTCGGCGACGTGTTCGTCGTCGGTGCGGAAAGCGGCAAGGTACGTGCGCTGGTCGACGACAAGGGGCGCCAGCTCAAGCAGGCGGATCCGTCGATGCCGGTCGAGGTGCTCGGCATCTCGGGCACGCCATCGGCGGGCGACCAGCTCCAGGTCGTCGAGAGCGAGGCGCGGGCACGCGAAGTGGCGGAATATCGCCAGGGCGTGCTGACGCAGAAGCGCACCACCGCGGCGCCGGCGAGCCTCGAGAGCATGTTCTCCGCGCTCGCGGCGAACAAGGCGATCGAATATCCGCTGGTGGTCAAGGCCGATACGCAGGGCACCGTGGAGGCGATTGTCGCGTCGCTCAACAAGCTGTCGACCGATGACATCCGCGTGCGCATCCTGCACTCGGCCGTGGGCGGCATCACCGAGAGCGACGTCAATGCGGCAGCAGCAAGCGGGGCGCCGATCATCGGCTTCCACGTGCGTGCCAATGCGAAGGCGCGCGAGATCGCCGATCGGCACCAGGTGGCGTTGAAATATTATGACGTCATCTATGACCTGATCGACGAGATCCGCGCCGGCATGGCGGGCGAGCTTGGGCCGGAAGCGTTCGAGACGGTGGTTGGCCGTGCGGAAATCCGCGAGGTCTTCTCGGCCGGCAAGCACGGCAAGGCCGCCGGTCTGCTGGTGGTCGAGGGTGCGATCCGCAAGGCGCTCAAGGCGCGCATCACGCGCAACGACGTCATCATCTACAATGGCGAGATCGCCTCGCTGCGTCGCTTCAAGGACGACGTGGCCGAGGTCCGCGCGGGTCTGGAGTGCGGCGTGACCTTCACGCAGAACTTCACCGACATCCGCTCGGGCGACTTCCTCGAGACGTTCGAGGTCGAGCTGCGCGAACGCACGTTGTAACAACAATCTCCCTCTCCCCGCTTGCGGGGAGAGGGTAGGGG
>NZ_LSKH01000050.1:0-2759 GCF_001557395.1 Sphingomonas sp. CCH5-D11
CGACTATCTGGACGGCGGCTATGGCGACGACATCATCTATGCCGGCGCGGACGACGATGGCTTCCTGAACGAGGTCAACCCGGCGACCGGCCAGCTGACCACCATGGCGGTGGCCGGCGGCGCGGGCCATGACATCATCTATGGCGAGGGCGGGAACGACAAGCTGAAGGGCCAGTCGGGCAACGACAAGGTTTATGGCGGCGACGGCAACGACCGGGTGGACGGCGGCGACGGCACCAACTGGCTGGACGGCGGGACCGGCGACGACATCATTTCCGCCGAGGACGGGGCGGACGTGCTGCTGGGCGGCGACGGGCGCGACACGATGCAGGCGGGCGCCGGCAACGATTACATGGAAGGCGGCAACGATCAGGACGCGATGCTCGGCGAGGCCGGCAACGACCAGATGTTCGGCGACGCGGGCGATGACGTGCTGTCCGGCGGCACCGGCGCAGACCGCATCCACGGCGGCGCCGGGCATGACGAGATCGCCGGCGACGAGGGCGCGGACCGTTTGTGGGGCGATGCCGGCAACGACCGCTTCGTCTTCAGCGGCGCGGCGGCACTGGGCGGCGGCGACGTGATCGAGGATTTCGAGAACGGCCTGGACCGCATCGTGCTGGAGGCGCTCGGCGTCACCGCCTATCGCTCGGGCGGGGGCAAGGGCACGGTTTTCGCGACCGACCTGTCGAGCGGCGACGTATCGGTGAACGTGGTGAGCTCCACGGGGGCGAAATTCTCCATCCTGCTTGAGGATCCCGGCGGATCGCTGACGGCGGCGCACATCAACGCGGCGGATTTCATCTTCGGCTGAGGGCGCGGCGGGGTTACGCGGCGGGCAGTGCCGACTGGCGGCCGCTCGCGGGTGGGGCGAGCCCTTTGCTTAGCCGCGTTGGTCATGCCGGGATTGTCGCGACATCCCCCGAGCGTTGAGCCGTGGAGCTCGCGGCGCAGGGGATCCTGGTACCGGGCCCGGATGACGCCTCCTGCTGTGCCGGCCGCCGATGCGCCAGGGTTTGATCCAGGCTCCTGGAAACACCTCCCCGGCGAAGGCCGGGGTCCAGGTGGGAGAGCGTTGGCAGATTCCGGTCTGCCTGCCAGCTTTGTCGCGCGACTGGGCCCCGGCCTTCGCCGGGGCGGCGGCGATCCGCTGGATCATACCTTAACTCGATCGCGTCTGACGCGCGGCTCGGTGGATGCCGGCACGGGGCCGGCATGACGCAGCTTGCGGGGCACTGATCGGATGTTGCAGAGCGCCTGCTCAAGGCGGGCGTCACGCCTCCTGCTGGGCCGGCCGCCGTTGCGCCAGGGTTATATCCGGGCTCCTGGAAACACCTCCCCGGCGAAGACCGGGGGCCAGGTGGGAGAGCGTTGGCAGATTCCGGTCTGCATGCCGCTTTGTCGCGCGACTGGGCCCCGGCCTTCGCCGGGGCGGCGGATCGATCTGGTTGGATCAGCCCCTAACTCGATCGCGTCGGCCGCTGGGCTCGGTGGATGCCGGCACGGGGCCGGCATGACGGCCGGAAGTGTGCAAGCGTGGGGGATGGGTCCGCGCTCGCAAACGGACTGGCGAGCGTGGTGGTGGTTGCGATGGCTTTCCCGATTGGGCCCCGGCCGTTCGCCGGAATGTGGCCTTGCGGCAGACGAACAACTGTTCCGGCCCGCTCGGCTGGCGCTCAGTCTTCGGCCTGGGCGGCGCGGAGGCGGTTTTCGCGTCTGGCCAGCTCCTCATGGCGGCACAGGGGCGCTGGCGGGGCGCGGTGAAACTCGACCTGGAACTCGGCCGCGCCGGCCGGCTCCACATGGTGGAGGATCGTCGGCTCCACCACGCCCGGCGGCGTCCCTGGCGTCAGCACCCGCTCGGCCGGTTCGCGCCGCGGATCGGTGATGCGATAGCAAAGCGCGCCGCTCAGCACGTGAATGAGGCCCCAGACGCCGGGCTTCGTATCGTGATCGCGGCGAAGTGCGGCGGGCAGCGTATCCTGCGTGAAGACAGCGGTGCGGCGATAGGGCTCCAGCCCGTCGGGCAGGTGCGCCGGGTTGGGCAGCGGCGCGGCGGGGCCGGGATCGCTCATCGCGCGCGGGCCGGAGGGGCCGGCGGCAGGCCGTTCCCGCGCTGAAATTCCATACCCATCCGAAGGCTCTGCGCGATATGCGCGGCCTTGGCCTGCATCGCCCGCGCCTGTTCCGGCGGAAGCTGCGCCTCCGTCGCCTCCTTCCACAGCGCCAGCCAGCGCTGGAAAGCGGCGGGCGTCATGGCATCGGCATGGGGGAAGTGCGCCGCCATCGGCCGGCCCTTGTACCGCCCGCTGCCCAGCATCACCGACGACCAGAAGGCCGCGAGCTTGCCCAGGTGGTGATCCCAATCGTCAATCGCGCCGTTGAAGATCGGCCCAAGCTCCGCATCGGCGCGGATGCGATCGTAGAAGGCGTCAACCAATGCGGTGAGCGCCTCATCCGTGATCGGGGGGCCGGACGGATCCTGTGCCATACGGGGGGAGATAGGATCGCCCGGCAAGGGGAGCAACGGCGGGGTAGGACGATGCCATAAAAGCGGGCGTCACCCCGGCGCGCGTGAAGTGGGCCAACGTTCCGCGAATTCGATTGCGTGGGGTTTGCGGCACCGTGGATGCCGGGACCGGCCCGGCATGACGAAGGGGAGTGGGTGGGCGTGGTGGCAGTTGCGATGGCTTTCCCGACTGGGCCCCGGCCTTCGCCGGGGCGGGGCTTGGGGGGCGCGTGACGGGCGAGGTTTCGGG
>NZ_LSKH01000051.1:0-8126 GCF_001557395.1 Sphingomonas sp. CCH5-D11
CCCGCCTCGACGTCGAGCTGGAGACGCTGGCCGTTGCCGAGATCATAGAGAAGGACATCCTCGCCATCGCTGCCGACGTGCGCGGCCGCCGCGATCGGGGCTCTCGGTTCGGCGCTGACCGCGAAGGCGGCGGGCGCCGGCGCCAGGAGGAGGGCGCTGGTGTCGTCCTCGGGCAGCCAGGCGATCCGAGCTTCAGCCGGCGGCGTCTGCGGATCGATGGGGAAATCGCAGCCCCCAACGTCGCCGGATTTCCTCGGTCAGAGTCAGCCGGTCCCCCGTTCCTCCGCGTAGCGCCTGAAAATCCTGGTCATAGGCCTCGTTGCGGCGAAGCCACTCCCAGGCCAGATCGGATGCGCTCATGTCGGAGATGCGCGCATAGCCATCGGAGGATCGCCAGCCGGCTGCATCGGGTGTCACGGCGATCCTCCCTGTGCTGTCGAGTCTTTTGCGAGCGGCAGGATGGTTGACGGGCGCGCGCGGCGGAAGCGGGAAGCGCGGCAGGGCGCGATGCCGAAGCGGCATCACCTCAATGGCCGGGGCGGGTCAATTCGCGATAGCCGTGCTCGGTCATCCAGCGCGCCCGGGCCAGGTGGGTGTCGTGAACATGGCGGCAGCGCTCGGGATCGTGCGCCGGGTCGAGGCCAAAGAGGATCTGGACGGCCTCCTGCCACGCGGCGCCGTCGCGCGCCGAGTCCAGCAGACGGAGATAGAGAGCCATATGCTCGCGGTCATAGGCCGTGAGCGATGGGCTGGAGGGCGGCTCATCGAGGAAGGGGGACGGCTGGACCATAGGGCGACTATAATCGCTCGGCGAAGTTTCGTTAACAGCCCCTCGTCGGTTGATTGCCCGGCAGACGCCGGAGCCAACGGGTGTTCAGCGCTTCGCCGGTGTGCGCTCCCGATCGTGAAGCAACAGCACGCCTTCGCCCTTATCTGTCGAGAGCAGGACTATCCCCGCGTCTTCGAGCGCCCGCCGAACGAGATCGCGCGTCGACTCATACACCTCGAGGCCGCTTTCGGATTCGAGCCGTTTGAGGGCGGTCAGCGATGTGCGGGCCTGGTCAGCGAGCGTCTCCTGTGTCCATCCCAGCAACGCGCGTGCGGCCCGTGACTGTCGGGCGGTGATCATGAACGATCACCTCCCACCGGCAGATAAGTCCCTGCCAGAACTACGGCTATTTTAGTCGTTCTCGGCCGCCGTAGCGGCGCCTGTCGCCCGTTTTCGGGCTCCCGCGAGCCCGGTGATTCGTTTGGGCAAGGCAAAGGCCCCGGCCTGTGCGGCCGGGGCCTTGCTCGGGGATCAGTCCGCCCGGCGGGTCGGGCGGGACCAGATCAGCGAGTAGCCTTCGCCGTCCTCGTCGTCGAAGAGGTTGGCGTAGATGGGGGCGTTGAAGCTCGGATCGTCGAGCTTGAGGCCCAGATAGTCGCGGCCCTCGTTGGAGCGCTTGGACCAGGCGGCGCCGATCTCGACGCGGCCGACCAGAACCCGGTGGCTGGGGGCGTTGTCGCCGGTGGCGCGCTGGTCGGGTACGATGCGCACGCCCTTGGCCTGGACGCTGAGGGTGACGATTTCGCCGGTGAACTCGTTCGAGGCGGTCTTCTTGAACGTGCCGATGGTCGCCATTTTCAAATCTCCGTTTGCGTTTTCGAGCCCGCACCGTGCGGCCTCGATGGCGATCGACAGGCCGGAGGCGATCGACGGCGCACCCCACCTCGGGGTCCCCGGCGCGCTTGCGCGCTGGGGTGAGGATGGGGCCTGACAGCAAAGGAGGAGCTTTCTTGTCTCGCGAGGAATGACGGCGCAGCCGGCAGGGGAAGAAAGCTGTGACGCCGCTGTTGCGCCATAGGCGATCGAGGCGCAGCCGGCCTTCGGCCAGATCAAGCCATTGAAGAGGCCGTTCGGAGCGGTCTGGAGACGGGGAGACGCGAGAGGAATGGCGGCCCCGCCGACACCGGCGCCAAGATCCGCCCGCTGTTCACCGGCGTATCTCCCCTCTTGTCGGCGGACTTTGCGTCTCTGTGTCCACCCGACTTGCCACGGGCGGAAACTGCCATCGCGCCCTTGTCGATGGCGCGTCGGGATCGGCGCTCGGTCCAGCTGTGCCCCGAGGGGCATTGCGTCATGGTCCTCGGCCTGATCCGGGGACTGCCGCCCGCATCGCCATCCGGACCACGCGGTCGGGGAGGCGTCGCCCTGCCTGTCCCGCCGATCTCTGCCGGGCGACGGTCAGACCCGAGCCGGGCTCTGGATGGACGGGCCGGTGGCCGCCATGCCTGTGACACGCGCGAACGCGGTGACGCCGACCGCGATGGCGCCGACGACCGAGAACACCAGCTGCCAGGTTTCCGACGGCATGGTGTGTTTCACGATGCCATGCGTGGCGTGGTAGCCGGCGATGGCGGCGGGCGCGACGAAGGCGAGCGCGATCAGCAGCCGCGCCCACAGAGGACGGACCAGTCCGAGTAGAAGCTGGCCGAGGCCGAGCGTCAGCCCGGCCGCGACCAGGCCGATCAGGATGGCGCCGAGCCAGCCCGCGCCGGTGTGGTGGGCCCAGCCGCCGGCGGTGATGCCCGCGAACGAGGGCAGCGCGAACACGGCCAGTGTGAACAGCAGCCAGCAGAAAAAGCCGATGGCCGCGATGGAGAGGAGGATTCCGAGGACGATCATGGTGGTGTCTCCGCAAGAACGATTCTGACGGTCGCGCCTTCCACCACCACCACGGCGCCTTGCGAACTATAGCGGAACATCGGCGCCAGCGGGAGCTGAAACCGCTGCGGTCTCAGCCCCGCGGTCGACGATCTCGACCCGTCATGAGCTGAAGGGGTCGATTTCGCGGACGATCTGCGAGAGGTCGCCGTCATATTCACTGGCGGGCGTCACCGAGAGCGTGCCGTCGCCGGCGCGGAAGATGACGATGACGGCCATCAGGGTGGTGGCGAGACTGAAGGCGAAGGCGTGTGCGTCATGGAAGGACATCGATCCGGCTCCTGTTTCGAGCGGAGGTCCATCCCCCGCTGACAGGCGCCCGAAGAGGCCGGCCGTTGGCCGCAATCACCGCGCACGGCGAAGCCGAAGCGGCGGCACGCGCATGCGTAGTCCGACCCTTTACGGGTTGATGGCGTCAGGCCATCGGCTGGACCCAAGGATCAGCGTCTTGAAGCGGGGGGTGGCCGTCCGGTCAGGAGACCGGGATGTATGTCTGCCGCATTCGCCTGGCTCAGGCTGCGCGGCGGGTGACGGAGGTTATGGCTTCGCCGTCCACGGATCGATGACCTCGAGGCCGGCGGCGTCGAATGCGCTGGTGTCGCGGGTGGCGACGACGAAATCCCGCGCGGCGGCGATCGCCGCGATGTAGCCGTCGGGTGTCGGAAAGCCCTTTCCGGCGGTGCGCGCCTTGACCGCGAGATCGGCATAGCGGCGTGCGGCGCCCGTATCGAAAGGCAGGATGCGATCGGCGAACAGTTCCATCACGCCCTCCAGGGCTTCGGCGAGCCTGTCCTTCCGTTTTCCGCCGGCAAGCGCGCCGATCCCGAACATCAGTTCGGCGACCGTGACGCTGGAGAGGTAGAGCGTCTCGGCGGCCTGGTCGTCGAGCCAGGCCCGCACGGCGTCGTCGGGCTCGGGCTTCATCGCCTCGGAGACGACGTTGGTGTCGAGGAGGATCATTCGAAGCTCATCGGCTTTGCCGGCGTCCGGTCACGGGCCTGTTCGAGGGCGGCGACGTCCTCATTGGTGAGCCCCAGACGGCGGCTGCGTTCCGCGAGCGCGCTGCCGAGCCGCAGGCGTGTGCCGGGACGGACTGCCGTTTCGAGGATGTCGCGCATTTCCGCCTCGGCGCTGCGGCCGTGTTGGGCGGCCCGCACCTTCAGCGCGCGATGCGTCGCGTCGGACAGGTTCCGGATCGTCACGGCGGGCATGATAGCGCCTCCCTCTGTCATGATGGCAGTGATAGCAATGTATGAGATTTGCTATCATTTTTCAAGGTGAAGGTGCGGGCGGCGCTCATGCGCCGCCCGATGCGAACCGATAGACCGGGATGCCGAGCTTGCGGGCCTTGTCGGCGAGATTGTCCTGGATGCCGGTGCCGGGGAAGACGAGGACACCGATAGGCAGGAGGCCCAACATGGCGTCGTTGCGCTTGAACGGGGCGGCCTTGGCGTGCTTCGTCCAGTCGGGCTTGAAGGCGACCTGCGGCACACGCCGCGTTTCCGCCCAGCGCGACGCGATCTTCTCGGCGCCTTTCGGGGAGCCGCCGTGCATCAGCACCATGTCGGGATGCTTGGCGTGAACCTGGTCGAGTTTGGCCCAGATCCGCTGGTGATCAGCAGTGTCGCCGCCGGAAAAGGCGATCTTCGGACCTGCGGGCACGAGCAGTTCGGTTTCGGCACGTTTCCTCGCGGCGATGAAGTCGCGGCTGTCGATCATCGCGGCGGTGAGATGGCGGTGGCTGACGCGCGATCCGCTGCGCTGGGACCAGGGTGAGCCGGTGGCGCGCAGGTAGCAGTCGGCGGCGCTGTCCCGGAAGACTTCCAGGCTGTCGCGCCGCTCGATCAGCGATTGCCCTTGCTCGATCAGGCGTTCGAGCTGGACGGATTTGACCTCGGAGCCATCCTGTTCGCGCTGAAGTCGCTTCTGCGCCTGTTCATTGTCGTCGAGGTCGCGATCGGCCCGCTCGACGGCGCGGTGGAAGGTGTTGACGGTCGACCAGAGGAGGTCGTCGAGGTCGGGATCGAGGCTGGTATCAGCCACAGTCGAGATCAGGGCGTCGAAGATGTCGGCGACGGCGCCTGCGATGATGCGGTCTTCCGGCACGGGCCTAGGATCGGCCTCGTCTTCCGAAGGACGAAAGCCGTAGAGCTGAAGCTCCTGCACGATATGGTCGGTCGGCGATGCGGCGTGTTCGGGCTCGTAGTCGTCATGCTCGCTCATGGGATGCTCCGTCGGTCAGGACCGCGACCGTCGCGGCCTTTATGGCGACGAAGCCGTCGGGCGGGACGGACCTGCACCCGGGAGCGAAGCGACAGGGCCGAAGCGCAGCGGAGGATGGCGAAGGCCGGCGATTTTGCCTCGCGATGGAAAGCGGCCCGCAGGGACGCGCCGGAAAATCGTCGGCCGCAGCCATTGCCGATCCGGCCCCGCTGACGGCCGATCGCCCTCTCGAAGGCCGAGGCGCGGTCCTCTCCGATGGGCCGACGCATCTCCGGGCATGATGGCGGCAGACCCGCCGTCTCCATGTCGGCACTATGCTGCTGCGAGCCAGAAGCGGGCGACGTCCTGCGGTGCGAGCTGCCCCATGAGGCCGGCGCGGAGCGCATCCAGACCAAGGCGCCGGAGATCCTCGTTGAAATCCTCCAGCACCGGCGAGAGCACGATCGCTTCGATCCCGGCCGCGTTCGCCCGTTCGACCAGGCTGTCGCGCGCGCCGTCGCCGGCCGGGTCGTTGTCGCGCAGGATGTAGAGCCGGCGCAGCGTCTCGGGGAACAAGATGGCGGCCAGGTGGGCTGCGGAGAGCGCCGCCGCCATCGCCATGTGCGGGATGGCCTGACGCGCCGAGAGGACGCTTTCGATGCCTTCGCCCGCCGCCATCACCTCGCCGGCGATCCCGAAGCGGACGGCGTGTCCGAGCAGGTCGCCCATCGCCTTGCGCGGGGTGTCGATCGGCGCCTTGTCGGAGCCGTCGGGGGCGAGCCAGGTGCGATGCGCGCCCGTGATCGCGCCCCTGAGATCGGTGACGGCGGCGATCATCGCCGGCCAGGTCTCGGTCGGGCCGTGGTCGTCGGGCCGATAATAGCAGCGCGGATGAAAGCGGAGGTTTCCGGTTCCGTGCAAAGCCGTAATGCCGCGATGGCGAAGATACGTCTCTACGGGGGTGCCGCTGATCGGCTGCGACATGGCGAACAATCGCCTTGCCGCTTCGGCCGAGCCCGTCGGGGCCGGCGTGCCCGGTCGCTTTTTCCTCGCCGGCGCGGGCTTCGGACGCGGCAGGCTGAGAAAGCGGCTGGCTTCACGGGCGACATCGGCGAAGTCAGTGAGGCCGCAACTCTCCCGGATCACGTCGAGCAGATCGCCATGCTCGCCGGTGGCCGCGTCGGTCCATTTGCCCGCCGGTCCCTTCGCCGTCGCCTTGAGCCGGACGAACATCGAGCGGCCGGGCGTGTTGCGGGCATCGCCGACCTGCCAGTAATTGCCCTGACGATGGCCGGCGTCGAGATAGTGGCGGCAGACCGCCTCGGCCTCCCGGCCGAGACGCTGCGCCAGATCGGAAGCGTCGAGCCGGGTCATCGCGCCGCCTCGCGCTCGCTGATACGCTGGACCGGATAGCGGCCCAGCACGCGCTCCAGCACCGAAGGGCCGGTAACGCCCGTCGGCACGAACATCCTGAGCTTCCAGGAGATGATCTCGTGAAACAGGCCGTAGGCGGTGAGCCGCTCGCGCATCGTGTCGGTAAACCCCGACAGTTCGATGCGGTCGGCGCCCATCACACGGACACGGCGAAGCTGAAGCCCCTCGGCGAGGTCGAGGATGGTGCGGCCATCCATCAGCGCCATGAAGGCGTCGGCGGGCGCGAGCGTGGCTGCGCCGGTCGTGGTCGCATTGGCCGCCCAGGCGGGCGAGACCTTGCGGCCGACGATCCGCTCGCCCTCGTCGGTCTGGAGCCGATAGACGCGGGTGGACTCGTTCGGCAGCCGTTTCCAGATCGGCAGCAACAGGCCGGCGACGACATGGATCGTGCTGTCGGAGAACGCCGGCACGTCCGCGACCTCGGCGTTCCAGGCCGCGGCGAAGTCGTTCCGTTCCGCCTCGGTCCAATGGGTCTCGCCCATCATCTTCACCGGCACGGTGTGCGATTCCATCGGCCGGATCAGCCGGACGCGGCGTTCGATCTCGCCATCATCGAGCATGATCGAGGTGGCGGGGATCTGCACCGCGGCGCGGCCCGAGCGTTCGTTGACCAGCAGCCTGGCGCCGGATTCGCCGAGATGGGCGAGCGCGTCGTCCAGCGTGACCGGGCGGTTTCGGGTCCGCTGCGCGATGGTGAGGAGCCGGGTCTCGGCGCCCGTGCCCGGATGGGTATAGATCGTCTGGCGGCCGGTGACGGTGAAGCCTTCCGCCGTCAGCGTCTCCAGCCCGACATCGTAGATGCCCGCGGCGATGGCCCCCTCGATCTTGGCGGTGAGAAGCTGCTCGAAGGCGGTGAACAGGATGCCCTGAAGCTCGATGGTCAGGGCCAGCAGCCGGTTGAGGAAGGTGGTGATCGGGGGCAGTTCGTCCTTGATGCCGTTCGCGTCCATCAGCTTCAGGCCGGTGGCGGCCTCGAAGCGCTCGAGCGAGCAGCCTTCGACCTTGCCGCGCACCAGCAGGAGATAGAGCTGGCGGAGCGCATCGCGGGCGTAGGGGCTTTCCAGATTGTCCTCGGGGCGGAACAGGCCCTGGCCGCCGGTCTGGCGTTGGCCGCGGGTGATGGCGCCCAGCGTGTCGAGCCGCCGGGCGATGGTGGAGAGGAAACGCTTCTCCGCCTTGACGTCCGTGGCGATGGGCCGGAACAGCGGCGGCTGCGCCTGGTTGGTCCGGTGCGTGCGGCCGAGGCCCTGGATGGCGGCGTCCGCTTTCCAGCCGGGTTCGAGCAGATAGTGGACGCGCAGCCGGGTGTTCCGCGCCGAAAGCTCGGCGTGATAGCTGCGGCCGGTGCCGCCGGCGTCCGAGAAGATCAGGATGCGCTTGCCGTCATCCATGAATGCCTGGGTTTCGGCGAGATTGGCGGCGGCGGCGCGGTTCTCGACGACGAGGCGGTCGCCGCCCGAAGGCGTGCTCTTGCGGACGATGCGCCGCGAGCGGCCCGTCACCTCGGCCACCAGCTCCGTGCCGAAATGCTGGACGATCTGGTCGAGCGCGCCGGGCACGGGCGGCAGGGAGGCGAGCTGCGCGATCAGCTCGTCGCGGCGCGCCACGGCCTCGCGGCTTTCGACGGGCTGGCCGTCGCGATAGACCGGCCGCGACGAGAGGTTGCCCTCGCTGTCGGTGAAGGGCTCGTAGAGCTGCACCGGGAAGGAATGGGCGAGGTAGTCGAGAACATATTCTTTGCAGTCGAGATTTATGTCGAGCGGTTCGCACGCAGGCGCGGATT
>NZ_LSKH01000052.1:0-962 GCF_001557395.1 Sphingomonas sp. CCH5-D11
CCCCGCCGACCAGCCGGTCCCGCCCCGACCCGCCATCCAGGATGTCGATGCCGCCACCGCCCCACAGCTGGTCGTTCCCGCCACCACCGCGAAGCTCGTCCGCACCATCGCCCGCCCGGAGGATGTCGGCGCCGCTCCCGCCGGAAAAGCTCACGCGCTCCACGCCCGTGATCACCGTTCCGTCCGCCAGCGTCTGCGCCCGGTGCGGCATGGAGAAATCGGCCTTGAACGCGACATTGCTGTCCTGACGCAGCAACACGGCAAGGTCATCGCCCGAGCCGCCGTCGATCAGGTCGGCATTCTCGCTGTAGATCGTGTCGTTGCCGGCGCCGCCCAGCAACTGGTCATAGCTGGTGTCCGGTGAGCGTCCATCGCCGCCCGACAGCCAGTCGTCCCCGGCATCGCCGGACACGAGATCAGCGCCCTGCCCGCCACGCAGCACGTCATTGTCGTCGCCGCCGAACAGGCGATCGTCGCCATCCTCGCCGTCCAGATAGTCGATACCGCCCTCGCCAAGGATGAAATCGCTTCCGGCGCCGCCGAACACGAAATCCATCCCGCCGCCGGCGATGATGTCGTCGTCACCGGCAGTCCCGTACAATTCATCATCGCCTGCAGAGCCGATGATCAGCGTCCTCGCCATTGCGTTGCTCCATCTGTCTGGAGGATCGAACCGGTCGAGGCTCCGGCCCGAATGCGGGAGCCGCCGTCGACGGGGGCGAAACCTATTCCTCGTCGCGCCTCAGGCCAGAGGCGCATCGGGAGTAGCGCGCCGGCGACGAACGGCCTGCCAACCAGCGACAAAAGGCCGAACGGACAGCCTGCCCGCGGGATCTTACTCGCTCAGGGGCGATCCCGGATTGACGAGGAGAGACCCGCGCGACGCGCCGCCCTCCCCCCCCCATCTTGCCGGCGGCGCGGCGACGGCGCAGACATGCCCGCCATGCGCCCCGCCCGCTCGC
>NZ_LSKH01000053.1:0-7733 GCF_001557395.1 Sphingomonas sp. CCH5-D11
GCCCTCCCCCCGCCCGCGTCCGAAGAAGGTCAGGTCATCGCCCCCGTACAGCGCCTGTTCGACGCTCTCGCCGCCAACAGCCCGGCCGCCATCCTGGCCGAGGTCCGCCCCGACGGCCGCGCCACCGCCGTCGTGGAGAAGGCGGACGGCAGCACCGCCGTCACCACCAGCGACTGGGCGAGCTTCGCCAACCGGCTCGGCAAGCCTGGACCGAAGCTCGCCGAGGCCTTTACCGGCCTGCCCGCGATTGAGATCGACGGGAACATCGCGATGGTCTGGGGCAGCTACACCTTCACTGTCGACGGCAAGCCCAGCCATTGCGGTACGAACCATGTCGATTTGGTCCGGGACGGCGGCCGCTGGCGGATCAACAACATCACCTGGACGCAGCGCACCACCGGCTGCGCCCAATGATTGCTGTCCCGCCGTCCACGCCTACAGGTATTTTTAAACCCATGATCACTGCCACCGCACGACATGTTGACCCGCTATGCAAAAACACGCGCAAGAGCCTTGACCTCCTGAATACCTGCGGTGACGCGGCATGATCGGCTCGCTCCTGATCGCCAATCGCGGCGAAATCGCTTGCCGCATCATCCGCACTGCCCGCGCGCTCGGCGTACGGACCATCGCGGTCTTTTCCGATGCGGACGCCGCGGCGTTGCACGTGCGCGAAGCGGATGAGGCGGTGCACATCGGCCCCTCGCCCGCGCGCGAATCATACCTCGTGGGCGCCCGCATCATTGCTGCCGCGCAGGAGACCGGCGCCGAGGCGATTCACCCCGGCTACGGCTTTCTCAGCGAGAATGCCGATTTTGCGCAGAGCGTGATTGACGCCGGCCTCGTCTGGGTTGGCCCGCGCCCCGCCAGCATCCGCGCCATGGGGCTGAAGGATGCCGCCAAGAAGCTGATGCAGGAGGCCGGCGTGCCGACGACGCCAGGCTATCTCGGCGACGACCAAACCCCCGAACGTCTGCATCGAGAGGCGGATGCAATCGGCTATCCGGTGCTGATCAAGGCAGTCGCCGGCGGCGGCGGCAAGGGCATGCGCCGCGTCGATGCATCGGAGGACTTCGCCGACGCGCTTGCCTCCTGCCGGCGCGAGGCAGCATCCAGCTTCGGCGACGATCGCGTGCTGATCGAAAAATACATCCTCGCGCCCCGCCATATCGAAGTGCAGGTGTTCGGCGACAGCCACGGCAATGTCGTCCACCTGTTCGAACGTGATTGTTCGCTTCAGCGCCGCCACCAGAAGGTGATCGAGGAGGCCCCAGCCCCGGGCATGGACGCGGCTACGCGTCAGGCGGTCTGCGCCGCGGCAGTGAAGGCGGCGCAGGCGGTGGATTATGTCGGCGCGGGCACGATCGAGTTCATCGCCGACGCCTCCGAGGGCCTCCGTGCCGACCGCATCTGGTTCATGGAAATGAACACCCGCCTCCAGGTCGAGCACCCGGTTACCGAGGCGATCACCGGTCAGGATCTGGTCGAATGGCAGTTGCACGTCGCCAGCGGAGAGCCGCTGCCGCGCCGGCAGGACGAGTTATCCATCAACGGCTGGGCAATCGAAGCGCGGCTCTATGCCGAGGATCCGGTGAAGGGCTTCCTCCCCTCGATCGGCCGGCTCGATGCGCTCGACCTCGGGGATGCGGTGCGTGTCGACACCGGCGTCGAGCAGGGCGCGGAGATCAGTCCCTTCTACGATCCGATGATCGCCAAGCTGGTCGCGCATGGCGACACGCGGGACGAGGCGCGCGAGCTGCTCGCCGATGCGCTCGATGAGGCGGTGATCTGGCCGGTGCGCACCAATGCCGGCTTCCTGGTCGAAGCGCTCGATCATCCCGATTTCGCGGCCGGCAACGTCGATACCGGCCTGATCGCTCGCGAGGGCGATGCGCTGATGCCGAGCGCGCTGCCAAGCGAGGAAGCGCTGATCGAGGCCGCCGCCGCGCTTTCGCCTGACCTGCCGATGGCAGGCTTTCGCCTCAACGCACCCGCGCGTCGCGAAGGCCGTTTTCTCCTTGCCGGCGAACCGATCTCAATCGACTTCACCGACGCTCCCGACGTGGAACTGCCCGAACCGCTCGACAGCGTGCTCATCACTGAAGGCGGCCAGACGTGGGAGCTCGCGCCCTTCCGCGCGACCGGCGCCACCGGCGGCGCAGCCGCGGACGGCGCGATCCTCTCGCCCATGCCCGGCCGCATCATCGCGGTCGAGGTCGCGACCGGCGCGGCGGTGGTGAAGGGCCAGAAGCTGGTTACGCTCGAAGCAATGAAGATGGAGCACAGCCTCGTCGCCCCGTTCGACGGCACAGTGGCGGAGCTGAACGCCGAGACCGGCGGACAGGTGACCGAAGGCACATTGCTCGTGAAGGTGGAGCGGCAGGAGGGCTGACCTTCGACCCGACCTACTGCAAAGGCGGCAGAAATCGCGCCAACGCCACACCCGCTCCGTCACCCCGGCGTTGTGCCGGGGCCCGGGGCTCCGCAAGCCTCGACCTCTAGGTTTGCGGCCAGGTGGATGCCGGGACAAGCCCGGCATGACGGGTACTATCCCAGCTGCGAGAGCGCCGCTGTCAGCCGCTCCGCTTCCGCCGCCTTCTCGGCATGGTCGGCACGCGCCTTTTCCACTGCCTCGGGCTTCGCGCGTTCGACGAAGCTCGGATTGTTGAGGCGCCCGGCCAGCCCGTCACGCTCCTTCTCCGCCGCCGCAATCGCTTTGGCGAGGCGGGTGCGTTCGGCGGCAAGATCGATCACGTCGCCCAGCGCGATGCGGAAGGTGGCTTCGTCCACCACCACCTGCGCGGTGCCGCCCGAGACCTCGCCTGGATCGATCCGCGCGAGGCGGGCGATCGTGGCTGCGTTGCGCGTCAGGCGCGCCTGCGTCTCTTCTTTGGCGTCCGCCACCGCATAAGGCAGGCGCGCGCCTGGGGGCACGTTCAGCTCCGTACGGCTGGAGCGCACCTCGCTCACCAGCCGAATCAACCAGTCGATCTCCTGCCCGGCCGCCGGATCGATCGCGCGCGCGTCCGCCATGGGCCATTGCGCGACGATCAGGTCGTGCTCGCGCGGCGCGAGCGCGTGCCACAGTTCCTCGGTGATGAACGGCATGAATGGGTGAAGGACGACCAGGATCTGGTCGAGCACCCAGCCCGCGACCGCCTTCGTCTCCTCGTCGATCGAGCCCTTGATGAGTTCGAGATACCAGT
The DNA here is from genome assembly GCF_001557395.1 of Sphingomonas sp. CCH5-D11. Taxonomy (NCBI): domain Bacteria; kingdom Pseudomonadati; phylum Pseudomonadota; class Alphaproteobacteria; order Sphingomonadales; family Sphingomonadaceae; genus Sphingomonas; species Sphingomonas sp. CCH5-D11. The sequence goes on from NZ_LSKH01000053.1 coordinate 3,207, forward strand.
CGCAGAACTGGCTCCAGACGAACTGGTAGATCGCATTCGCCGCGGCATCGAAGCGATATTCGCCGAGCGCCAGGTCGACCGACTGGATCGCCTTGATCGTCTCGCCGACGATCCACTTGTTGACCGGATGAGTGGCGGCCGGCGGCTCCAATGTGGTCGATCCGCCGATCCCGTTCGACTGGCAGAAGCGACTCGCGTTCCACAGCTTGGTCGCGAAGTTGCGGTACCCCTCGACGCGCTTCTCATCCATCTTGATGTCGCGGCCCTGGCTTTCCATCGCCGCCATGAAGAAGCGCAAAGCATCGGCGCCATATTTGTCGATCAGGCCGAGCGGATCGACGGTATTGCCCTTGGACTTGGACATCTTCGCGCCGTCCGCCGCGCGAACCAGGCCGTGCAGGTAAAGCGTGCGGAACGGCACGTCCTTCATGAAATGCATGCCCTGCATCATCATGCGCGCATCCCAGAAGAACAGGATGTCGAAGCCCGAGATCAGCACGTCATTGGGATAGCGGCCGCCGAGCGTCGGATCGGTGTTGTCCGGCCAGCCCAGCGTCGCGAACGGCCAGAGCGCGGAGGAGAACCAGGTATCGAGCACGTCGGGGTCGCGCGTCAGGGCAACGCCCTCGCCCGCCTGCGCCTGTGCCTCGGCCTCGGTTTCGGCGACATAGGCCTTGCCGTCCGCGTCGAACCACGCCGGGATCTGGTGGCCCCACCACAATTGGCGGCTGACGCACCACGGCTGGATGTTCTCCATCCAGTTGAAGAAGGTCTTCTCCCACGTCTTGGGCACCAGCCGGATCGCGCCGGACTGCACCGCCTCGATCGCCGGCTGAGCCAGCGTCCCGGCATCGACATACCATTGGTCGGTCAGCCACGGCTCGATAACGACGCCGGAGCGATCGCCGTACGGCGTCTGGATCGTGCGCGGTTCGGCGTCATGCTCCATGCCTTCCTTGTCGACATGCGGGACGAGGACGCCATCGGCCTTCAGCCGCGCGACCACCATCTTGCGCGCGTCCGCCGTCGAGAGCCCCAGGAACTCCGCCGGGATCAGGCCGTCCGCGGTCTGCGTGACATTCGCCTTGGCATCGAGCATGTTGAGCATCTCGCCCGCCTTCATGCCGGCGCGCTTGCCCACCTCGAAATCGTTGAAGTCGTGCCCCGGCGTGATCTTCACCGCACCGGTGCCGAGCGACGGATCGGCATGTTCGTCGGCAATCACCGGGATCAGGCGGCCGGTGATCGGCAGGCGGATCTGCTTGCCGATCATGTCCTTGTAGCGCTCGTCCTCGGGATGCACGGCAACAGCCATATCGGCGAGCATCGTCTCAGGACGCGTCGTGGCGACGGTGATCGTGCCCGACCCATCGGCGAGCGGGTAGCGGATCTGCCAGAAGCTGCCCTTCACCTCGCGCGTCTCGACCTCAAGGTCGCTGATGGCAGTGCCGAGGCCCGGATCCCAGTTCACCAGCCGCTTGTCGCGATAGAGCAGGCCCTGGCGGTGAAGCTCGACGAAGACCTTGAGCACGGCCTTCGAGAAGCCCTCGTCCATCGTGAAGCGCTCGTTGGCCCAGTCCATGGAGCAGCCAAGGCGGCGCAACTGCCCGGTGATCTGACCACCGCTTTCCGCCTTCCACTCCCACACCTTCGCCACGAATTCCTCGCGACTGAAGTCGGTGCGCTTCTGCTGCTTGAGCGCCATCTGCCGCTCGACCACCATCTGGGTCGCGATGCCGGCATGATCGGTGCCGACGACCCAGAGCGCGTCCTTGCCCTTCAGTCGCGCGTGGCGCGTCAGGATGTCCTGCAGCGTATTGTCCAGCGCGTGGCCGATGTGGAGCGAGCCGGTGACATTGGGGGGCGGATTGACGATCGTCCACGGCTCCGCATGCGGGCGCTCAGGGCGGAACAGGCCGTTCTCCTCCCAATGGCTGTACCAGCGGGATTCGATTGCGGCGGGATCAAAGGTTTTCGGCAGTTCGCTCATGGCACGGCTCTACTCAGCCAGCCCGAAGCTGCAAAGCCACTGAGCAACGTCGAACGTGGCTAGTTTGGGAAGCGTGCATTACGCTGCCCGGCGGAAAAAGGAGAGGAAGGCGCGATGCTGACGGTTCATCATCTCGGAATCTCACAATCCGACCGTATCGTCTGGCTCTGCGAAGAACTGGGCATCGAATATGACCTGCGCCGTTACGAGCGCGATCCGGCGACGCGGCTTGCACCCGAGGCCTATCGCGCCCTTCATCCGTTCGGCACCGCGCCGGTCATCACCGACGGGAAGTTCGTGCTCGGCGAATCGGCCGCCATCGTGGAATATCTGATCGCCACACGCGGCGGAGAAGCGCTCGCCCGGCGCGCGGGCGATCCCGACTTCGCCGATTACCTGTTCTGGTTCAACTTCGCGAACTCGTCCATGATGCCGGCATTGATGACGTCAATGGTGGTTGGTCTGCTTGGCGGCGGCGACCGCGCCCGGCCGCTGCTGGCACGAGGCGATCGCGCTTATGCCATGATCGAGGCGCGGCTGGGGTCGTTGCCCTATCTTGCGGGCCAATCCTTCTCCGCCGCGGATATCATGATGCACTTTCCGCTCACCACGGGGCGCGTGTTCGCACCGCGGGACATATCGGGGTATCCGAACATCCTTGCCTATCTACAGCGGATCGCCGCCCGACCCGCCTATGTGCGCGCCATGGCAAAGGCGGAGCCGGATTTCACGGCGCCGCTCACCTGAACGCTGGTCGGCGCCTCAGCGGCAGCGCCTCAACGCGAATCCGTCAGCGAGCCTGTCGGGTCCACTGATCCATCCAGCCGATCACCTCGCGGTACCATTGCCGCGAGTTCTTCGGCTTCAGCACCCAATGATTCTCGTCCGGGAACACGACAAGGCGCGACGGAATGTCGCGCCGCTGGAGCGCCGTGAAAGCGGCCAGCCCCTGAGTATAGGGGATGCGGAAATCCTTTTCGCTGGTGATGACGAGTTGCGGCGTCTTCCACTTGGCGACGTGGTTGACCGGGTTCCATTTCTCGAAGGCCTGCGGGTCCTCGTAATAGGTCTTGCCGCCGTGCTCCCACTCGTCGAACCAGAGTTCCTCGGTTTCGTACGCCATGGCGCGCGCGTCGAAGACGCCGTCGTGCTGGACGATGCACTTGAACCGATCGGGCCACTGCCCTTCGATCCAGTTCATCATATAGCCGCCATAGGAAGCGCCGAGCGCGCAGGCATTGTCCCCATCGAGCCAGGTGAACTTCGCGGTTGCAGCGGCCAGACCCTTCTTCAGGTCCTCCAGCGGCCAGCCACCCCAATTGTCGCGGATCGCATCGGTGAAGGCCTGGCCATATCCCGTCGATCCGTGGAAATCGACCGCGACAAGGCCGTAACCGGCGCCCGCGAACACCGCCGGGTTCCAGCGATAGGACCAGCTGTTGTTGCTCGAACCCTGCGGCCCGCCGTGAACCATATAGGCGACCGGCACCTTGCCGGTGCTGCCGGCCGGCTTCACCGCATAGCCCCAGACGGTATCGTTGTTCGCGCCGGTAAAGCTGAACCGCTCCACCACCGGCATGTCGATGCCGGCGAGTTTGGCGGCGTTGACGCTGGTCAGCCGCTGCGGCGCGGTGCCTGTGCCAATACGGAAGAAGTCTGCCGGGGCGGTCAGCGAATCCAGCGCAACGACCGGCCCGGTCGGCGTCACCGCCACCGCGCCGACATGGCCCTGCTGCGTCAGCCGCTTCACCTCGCCGGTCTGCGCATCGACGCGGAACAGCGGCGTTTCCTGCGTGTCGTCGGCGGTGACATAGAGCGACTTGGAATCTGCGGCCCAGGCGATTGAGCCTACGGATCGGTCCCACCGTTCTGTCAGCGAGATCACCCGGCCGCTCGCTAGATCGCGCAGCATCAGCACCTGCCGATCCGCTTCATAGCCGGGACGGCGCATGGCGAACCAGGCTAGCGTGCGACCGTCGGGCGAGACAGTCGGCTGGTTATCGGTCGCCTGGTTCTCGGCGGTGAGGTTCACCGGCGCGGTGCTGCCATCCGCTGGAACCGCGAAAATGTCGAGGTTGGTCGAGGTTGGCTCGATCCGGCCCGCTTCCCGCATGGCGAAGTAGATGGTCTTCCCGTCCGGGCTCCAGGACACTTCCTCCCCGCCCCCGAACGGCTTGGAAGGCGTATCGCCGACCAGTGTGCCGACGATCGCCTGGCCATTACCCGGCGCACCTGAGGAGCCGAGCGGCAGGACGAAGAGCTGCGATCGGGTGCCATCAGCCCAGGTGTCCCAGTGGCGAACGAACAGCCGGTCATACGCCCGGCCCGAACCTGCATCGGCGCGCTTCTTCACCATCGGCAGCTCAAGGCTGGGGGCGCCCGGCCGACGATCGGCCCAGATGACGATCTTGTCACCGGTCGGCGCCACCTTGAACCCGTTGAACCCGCCAGCGAAGTTGGTCAGCTTGCGCGGCGTGCCGCCGGTGACCGGCACGGACCAGATGGCGTCGCCTGCAGTGTAATAAACGGTGCTGCCG
>NZ_LSKH01000054.1:0-14568 GCF_001557395.1 Sphingomonas sp. CCH5-D11
GCCTGGTGGCGGCCGACCGCCACGCCTCATCGAAGGGCGCGGCATATTTCATCCGTATATATTGAGCGCTGCGCGCCCGCTGCCGCTCCACCCAGGCGGGATCGAGCGAATGGCCAAGCTGGCGCGCGGCCAGCCCGTTCAGGAAATGACGCCAGAACTCGTGCGAAATCTGCTCACAATCCTCGGCGGAAAGCAGTTCGGCGATGCCGGACGCGCCGGCTTCCATTTGGCCGTCCCAGTCATAGTCCCGCACGTGCGCAGCGATCGACCGCCTGGTCATGTCGATCCGTTCGGCCGCCAAGGAGCCGTGATGAGCCATGATCCTCTCCCGCATCGCGCCATGCGCGACGCTTGTTCTTCTTTGTTATGCGGCAACGCGCGCGGCAAAGTCCCCGGCGCGCCCACTAAGGGCACTCAGCTGCCCGGCAAGCCGGTCGAAGCCGGCACCCAGCGCGTCGATCTCGATCGCCACCGCATCCGTATCCGCGTGGATCGAAGCGATCGTGCCGGACATGGAATCCGCTGCCAGCGCCGTCTCGTCCACTGCGGCAGTGATCGCCGTCACCGTCTGCGCCTGCGCTTCCATCGCGCCGCGAATCCGGGTGGCGGAGGTCTGAACGTCTCCGATGGTGGCGCGGATACCGGCATTCGCTTCCACCGTGACGCGGGTTGCGGCCTGGATCGCGCGGATCTTGGCGGCGATATCGTCCGTCGCCCGTGCCGTCTGATTGGCGAGGCTCTTTACCTCCTGCGCCACCACGGCAAAACCGCGCCCGGCATCCCCCGCTCGCGCAGCCTCGATCGTGGCGTTCAGCGCCAGCAGATTGGTCTGCCCAGCAATCTCGCGAATGAGGCCAAGGATCGACTCGATCGATTTGGCATGGTCGCTGAGCGCCTCGCTCACGCCCACGGCCTGATCGGCCTGCCCCGCCGCGCGCGTCGCGATCTCGGCTGCCGCTTCCACCTCTACCCGTGCGTCCTCGATCGCGCGGATCAGGCCAGCCGCCGTGGCGGCTGCGTCGCGCATGGCCAGTGCAGACTGCTCGGCCGCCGCGGCAACCTCGCTCGCTTTCCCCAGAACACCGCGAGCCGACAAGGAGGCGGTCGACGCCTGCCCGCGCACTTCCGCCCCCTCCAGCGTCGCTTCCTCGGCCGCGGCGGCAATGCCGACCTGGAAATCCGCCGCCAGCCGATCGCGGGCGACCTGAGCGCTGTGCATGCGATACTCGGTGAAGATCGCCCCGGTGATTTCCCCCTCCAGCGCGGAAAGCCGCATCAGCGTGTCGACCAGGGCTGGCAGACGCGGATCGGATGCGTCGCACCGCTTCATGAGGATGCCGAGCGCCGCGCGATCACTCGCGCTGATCATCGACAGGAGCGCCAGCGGCGACACCTGCGCCTGATAAGCCGCCGCGACCGAGCGTTCGATCGATTCGATCCAGGCCCTGCCCTCCGTGTCGAGGAAGCGGTTGCGCAAGAACTCGCACCCAAGCTCGATCATCTTCGCCGTTTCGTGCGCGGCCCAGACCCGGCCGTCATCGAAGCACCGTTGCCACTGCTCCCAATAGGCTTCGGAAATCGACTGGATGTCCGGTTCGATCAATTGCCACACCTCGCGACCGGATTGGCGCATGGTGCCGTCAGAATCGAAAACGCGCAGCCGGGCTTGCAGATCGATCATGCGGGCGACGGTGCCCGCGGCTGGCATTACGACAGACAAGTTGATGCGCTCCCCGGTTGAATATGCCTCCTGCTAAAGGCTGATTGGTTAAGCCCCGGTTAGATTTGTAACACATCAACAGCTGCAATCGATTCGCAGTAGGGCGCCCGCGCTTGCAACATCGGCCCTCCCGTCTCATAGACCGGGCCAATTCACGGCTCGTCGCAGGAAACTTCGCCTTGGCCTCCAAACCCGTTCGTCCAAAAAGCCCGCATCTGTTCAGCGGCCCGCTCTCGCTTCATTATCGCTGGAGCGCGGCAATGACGACGTCCATCCTGCACCGCGTGACGGGCAGCGGGATGGCGACGGTCGGATCATTGCTGCTTGTCTGGTTCCTCGCGGCCCTCGCGTCCGGCGCAGAGGCCTATGCCACCTTCCGCGATGTGTTCACTTTGTCCGACGGGCGGCTGAACATCCTTGGCTGGGTGATCGGCATCGGCCTGACGTTCAGCCTGTTCCAGCACATGATGAGCGGCATCCGCCACCTTGTTCTCGATACGGGCGCGGCCTTCGAACTGAAGCTGAACCAGAATCTCGCACGGCTCACCTTCGTCGGATCGACGGTGCTGACGCTGGCCTTCTGGCTCTACCTGGGGACCAAGTAATGGGTACGGGAACCTCGATCGGCCGCGTTCGCGGTCTGGGCAGCGCGCACGAAGGCGCACATCACTGGTGGCACCAGAAGATCACGGCGGGATCGAACATCCTGCTGATGAGCTGGCTGATGATCTCGATCGCCCGCCGCCCGGGCTATGATTATGGCGCGATGCGCGAATGGCTGTCCTCGGCCTGGGTCGCGATCCCGATGATCCTGCTGGTCGTATCGGTCTTCTACCACTTCCGTATCGGCCTTCAGGTGGTGATCGAGGATTACCAGCGTGACGAGCGCCGCATCGTGGCGATGGTGCTGCTCAACCTGTTCACCGCGGTGGTCGCCGGCACCGCCATTTTCGCGATCCTCAAGATCGCCTTCGGAGCGAATTGATGCCCGCCGCTTACCAGATCATCGATCACACCTATGACGCGGTTGTCGTCGGCGCCGGCGGCTCGGGTCTTCGTGCCACCATGGGCATCGCCGAAAGCGGACTGAAGACCGCCTGCATCACCAAGGTATTCCCGACCCGCAGCCACACGGTTGCGGCGCAGGGAGGCATCGCGGCGAGCCTGGGCAACAACTCGCCGGACCATTGGTCCTGGCACATGTACGATACCGTCAAGGGATCCGACTGGCTCGGCGACCAGGACGCGATCGAATATATGGTGCGCGAGGCGCCGGCTGCGGTTTACGAGCTGGAGCACGCCGGCGTGCCGTTCAGCCGCAACGAGGACGGGACGATCTACCAGCGCCCGTTCGGCGGCCATATGCAGAATATGGGCGAAGGCCCGCCCGTCCAGCGCACCTGCGCGGCGGCCGACCGTACCGGCCACGCCATGCTTCACGCGCTGTACCAGCAGTCGTTGAAGTATGACGCGGACTTCTACATCGAATATTTCGCGCTTGATCTCATCATGGAGAACGGCGCGTGCCGCGGCGTGATCGCGCTGAACATGGAAACGGGGCAGATCCATCGCTTCCGCGCCCATGCGGTCGTGCTGGCGACGGGCGGCGGTGGCCGCGTGTACCAGTCGGCGACGTCGGCGCACACCTGCACCGGTGACGGCAACGGCATGGCGCTGCGCGCCGGCCTGCCGCTCCAGGACATGGAGTTCGTGCAATTCCACCCGACCGGCATCTACGGCGCGGGCGTGCTGATCACCGAGGGTGCGCGCGGCGAAGGCGGCTATCTCACCAACTCCGAGGGTGAGCGCTTCATGGAGCGCTATGCGCCGAGCGCCAAGGACCTCGCCAGCCGTGACGTCGTGTCGCGCTCGATGGCGGCGGAAATGCGCGAGGGCCGCGGCGTCGGCAAGGACAAGGACCACATCTTCCTGCACCTCGATCACATCGATCCGAAGGTGCTGGCGGAACGCCTGCCGGGCATCACCGAAACGGGCAAGATCTTCGCCGGCGTCGATCTCACGCGCCAGCCGCTCCCCGTCACGCCGACCGTACACTACAACATGGGCGGCATCCCGACCAACTATCACGGCGAGGTCGTCCAGCTGAAGGACGGCAACCCGGATGCGATCGTACCCGGCCTGTTCGCCGTAGGCGAAGCGGCCTGCGTGTCGGTGCATGGCGCGAACCGCCTCGGTTCGAACTCGCTGATCGACCTCGTGGTGTTCGGCCGCGCGACCGGGCTGCGGCTGAAGGACACGCTGAAGCCCAACACGCCGCACAATCCGCTGCCCAAGGGCTCGGAGGAGATGGCGCTCGGCCGGCTTGATCATTTCCGCAACTCGACCGGCAGCTTGCCGACAGCGAAGATCCGCGCCGAGATGCAGAAGACGATGCAGCGCCACGCCGCGGTGTTCCGCGACAGTGAGCTATTGTCGGAGGGCGTCACCAAGATCGACGCGATCTACAAGACGATGGAAGACGTCGGCATCAAGGATCGCTCGCTGATCTGGAACACCGATCTGGTGGAGACGCTGGAGCTCGACAACCTCATCAGCCAGGCGGTCGTCACGATGCGCGGCGCGGAAAATCGCAAGGAAAGCCGCGGCGCGCACATGCACGAGGATTATCCCGAGCGCGATGACGCCAATTGGATGAAGCACACCATCGCAACCTTCGATGGCTGGGGAGGCAAGGGCGGCAGCTGCTCGCTCGATTACCGTCCGGTGCATGATTACACGCTCACCGACGACGCCGAGTATATCAAGCCGAAGAAGCGGGTTTACTAAGGTCTGCTCTGACCACGTTGGCAGGCTCTGTCCTTGATCGGGCAGCGCCTGTCATGGTCTGCCACCGACGAACCGTCACGCGGCCTTGTGCGAGCCCAATGCGAAACCATGGGATTTTGCCGGGCTTGTCCCCGCATCAACTAAGCCGCAGATCCTAAGCTCTCGGGTTTGCGGAACAGTCTATCCCAGCACGAGACCGCGACAATGCAGCTCGTTTGAGGAACGCACGATCCGCAGAGCCCCCCGCTCTGCGCTGAAGTCCGGTAGGTAAGGAAGGTAGGACGGGCCGCCCATCAACGCGCGCGGCGACGCAGGACGGCCGCGTGGATGAGCGGCATGCGATCGTTCCCGAAATACATGTCCTCGCCGCCAACGAAGATCGTGGGCGAACCGAAGCCCCCGCGCTCGATCAGCTCGTCGGTATTCGCGCGAAGCTGCGCCTTGACCTGATCGTCGGCAATGGCGGCAAACAGGGCCTGCGGTGCAACTCCGGCGGCGGCAGCGACTTCGGCGATCACCGCATCGTCGGAAATGTCCCGGTCGTCCGTCCAATATGCGTGAAACGCCGCGCGGGCGAAGGGAACGCAGTCCTGCCCGAGCCAGCAGCACGCCCGCATCACCTTGACGCTGTTCACCGGGAACACACTGGCCGGAAAGTTGATCGACAGTCCCTGCAGGCGCGCCCAATCCTGCAGATCCTTCAGCATATAGCGCGCCTTGACCGGCACGGGGTTCTTCCGGCTCTCGTACACGCTGCCGTTCACCGCATTGAAGACGCCGCCGACCAGAATGGGACGCCAGCTGATCTCGACGCCAAGTTCCCGCGCGAGCGGTTGAACGCTCTCGAAGCCGAGCCACGTCCACGGGCTGGAACAGTCAAAGAAGAACTCGATCATGATTTTGCCTCTTCGATGCCCATCATCACCTTCTTGGCATCGGCGGTGATCTCCTCCGGTCGGGCCATGCGTCCGACGGCCGTGCCGGCGATCACGGCCGGGCGCTGGCGTATGTCGGCGAACCAGCGGGCGACGTGGGGAAATTGGCTCATGTCGATGCCCTGCGCCTTGTGCGTGATGATCCAGGGGAAGCAGGCGATATCCGCGATGCTGTAATCGTCGCCGGCGACATAGGCGCCGGTATGGGCGAGTTGTCGATCGAGCACGCCGTACAGCCGGTCAGCCTCTCGGCCGTATCGATCGATGGCATAGGGCAGCTTTTCCGGGGCGTAGAGCCGGAAATGCCCGTTCTGCCCCAGCATCGGCCCGAGGCCCGCCATCTGCCACATCAACCACTCGATCGTCCGCATCCGCGCGCGCAGATCGGTGGGCAGGAAGCGGCCGGTCCTCTCGGCCAGATACAGCAGGATCGCGCCGGTCTCGAACACGCTGACCGGTGCGCCGCCGCCGGGGGGATCGTGATCGACGATCGCGGGAATCCGGTTGTTGGGGCTGATCGCAAGAAACTCGGGGCGAAACTGCTCCCCTGCCCCGATGTTCACCGGCTTGATCGCATAAGGAAGCCCGCATTCCTCCAGCATGATCGTGATCTTCCAGCCGTTCGGCGTGGCGGCGAAGTGCAGGTCGATCATGCGGGCCTCTCCTTTTGGCCCAGGCTAGACGCCTCCCGCTCGCCCAATCAAGCGATTGACAGGAAAGCGCCGGCCCATTGTGATGCGGATCCGGGAGGGTGCCGGGCATGAAGAGGCTGCTGACGATCCTGTTGGCCGGGCTGGCCGGGGCGGCGCCGGCGCAGACCTATGAGCCGCCGCAGCACACGCGGCCCGTTCCGCTCGTGGCCAGCGCTGGAGAAGCGGGGCTGATGGAACTCGCCGATCAGGGGGGCGCGATCGAACATGATCGCCCGCCCGCCTGGCAACTGGCCGAACATCGCCGCCTATCGGCCGCCCTCGCCACATTGGCCCCACAGCGCAAGGGCGTGGTCGACGCCTATGTCGTCGCCGCCGCTCTCGACAGCGATCCCGTTTTCGGCCGGGAAGCGCGCGAGGCAGCAAGGGTTCTTGGCCGACGTTATGATGCGGAGCGGCGAACCATCGTGCTCGCCGGAACGGATGGCACCGTCGAAAGCGCGCTGCCGATGGGCTCGCCCGCCAATCTGGACATGGTGCTGGCCCGCGTCGCTGAAGTGATGGATCCCGGCGAGGACGTACTGGTGCTCTATACGACCAGCCACGGGGCCCGCTTCGGCATCGTGTACAGTGACGCTGATCAGGGTTTTGGCGCGATCTCGCCGCGTCGGCTGTGGAGCACCTTGTCGCAACTGGGCATCCGCAATCGCCTGATCCTGATCAGCGCCTGTTATGCCGGCGTCTTCGTGCCGATCTTGTCGAGTGACACCACCGCGATCATCACCGCCGCCTCGTCGGATCGCACCTCATTCGGCTGCCAATCGGACAATGACTGGACGTTCTTCGGTGACGCACTGGTCAATCGCGCGCTGCGCAAGCGGCAACCGCTCGCGGCCGCCGCAAGCGAAGCCGCCCAGACGATCGCCAGTTGGGAACGCGACGCGAGCCTCGAGCCGTCCGATCCGCAGGTGTCGATCGGCCAGGGAGCGACGCGCTGGCTCGCGGCGCTCGATGCGCGCACCCCGGCCGGAGCAAGCGCGCCGGTCGGGCGGCCCGCAAATGCGAGCCTGCTGACTGCCGGCAGGTGATCGTCACCTCCAAGGCACAGAAATTGTGGGCCGTTCGGAACCGTCGCCCGCGCCCATGGTTCGGCGCGCCATGACCAACAGCAACGCCACCGATTATCCGCTGCTCGCCAACCCGCAGATCCAGCTGCACGGGACAGTCGACAATGTGATGTACGAAAACTTCAAGAACCAGCTGAGCGCTGCAATCGGCGAGGGGCCGCTAGTGGTCTCGATCACCACGCTGGGCGGGGATCCGGAAATGGCCCGCGCCATGGGGGACACGATCCGCCTGCTGCGTGAATATACCGGGCGCGAGACGCTGTTCCTCGGCAAGGTGGCGGTCTACTCGGCCGGTGCGACCTTCATGTCCGCCTTTCCGGCCAACAAGCGCTTCCTCACCCGTGGCACGCGGCTGATGATCCATGAGCGGATCATGAATTCGACCGTACAGCTTTCCGGGCCGCTCAACACCCTGGCCCCGGTGCTGCTCGCCAAGCTGAACGAGATCCAGGACTCAATCCGCATCCAGGACGAAGGCTTCGCGGCGCTGGTGGAGGGCACGCAGGTGAGCCTGGACGAGCTGAAGGCGAAGGCGCCCTCCAACTGGTATATCGAGGCGGAGGAGGCGCGACGCCTGGGGCTGGTGCTCGACATCATCTGAGCGTTGCGGCACCGTTGCGCGCTCATCCGCTGTGCAATGGTGCCGTTTGTTGACTGCAGGCCCTACCCCCGGCCGAAAGTTCGGCACGGCGATCCTCATCGCCCTCCTCCTCGCCGTCCCGCTCTTCGCGGTGTACCTGCTCGTCTATGATCGGCAGGATCAGTCGAACACCGCGCGCGCCTCCATTGCCTCGGGCTGGGGTGGACCACAGACGATCGCCGGTCCGGTGCTGGTCCTCCCCTATCAGGCCGAAGCGACCGAAACGGTGAACGAGGGCGGCCGATCGGTGGTCAGGACCAATCGGGTGTGGCGGGAACTGACGCTCGCCCCGCAGGTGGCGGATGTGCGCACCGATATCAGGCCGGAGCGTCGTCAGCGATCGATCTACGAAGCGGTGCTGTTCGAGGCGGTGGCGAGCGGTAATGCGCGCTTCGCCCTGCCGGACGATCTCCAACGCTTCGGCATCACCGCCGATCAGCTCGCTTATGACCGTGCCGAGATACGGTTCGGCCTGTCGGACGCGCGCGGTCTCTTTGGGAGCCCCCCTGCGGTGAGCGCCAACGGACGCCGCCTCGTACTTCAGCCGGGCAAGGGTTCGCCCGCCACCAACAATTCGGGTTTCTTCACCTGGCTTGACGCCACGGCCATTCGCGCGGCGCCGATCGCGGTCCAGTTCCGCTTCGCCTTTCGCGGCAATGGATGGCTGGCGCTCGCGCCCCAGGCTGGCGATACCCGCTGGCAGGTGACATCGCCATGGCCGCACCCAAGCTTCCAGGGCGGCTTCCTACCGACGGCGCAGCGGGTAAGCGACGTCGGCTTCACCGCCACGTGGCGAGTCGGCAATCTCGCCCTGGGACGCAGCCTCGTCTCCTCGGGTGATACCGTGCCCGACTCGCGCCCTCAGGTCAGCGATCGCTTTGCCACCGCCTCGCCCGCCGGCGATTACGAGGCGCGCGTCGACCTGATCTCGCCAGTCGACCTCTACAGCCAGGTCAATCGTTCGGTGAAATACGGCTTCCTGTTCATTGGCTTCACCTTCATCGCCTTTCTGATGTTCGACGTAATCGGCGGTGTCCGGGTGGCAACCATCGAGTATCTGCTGGTCGGTGCCGGGCTGGTGCTGTTCTTCGTCATGCTGCTCGCCTTTGCCGAGGTGATCGGCTTTGCCGCTGCCTATATCGTGGCGGCAGCGGCGATTATCGGCCTGCTCTCGGCCTATTCTGCGGCGGTGCTGCGCAGTTGGCGACGGGGCGGCTATATCGCTGCGCTGCTGGCCGCCCTATATGGCGTCCTGTACGTGTTGCTGAGCCTTGAAGCCTATGCGCTTCTCATCGGATCGCTGCTTCTGTTTGCGGCACTGGCCGGTGTTATGTATCTGACGCGCAACCTCGACTGGAGCGGCTTCCGCTCTCAGTCCTCAACCGACTGAAGCGGGAACGGAAAATGGCCGAATTCACCCTGCCGGCGAACAGCAAGATCAAGGGCGGTCGCAAGATCCCCTCGCCCGAGCCGGGCGGGACGATGCGCAATTTCAAGATCTATCGCTACGATCCGGACAGCGGCGAGAACCCGCGCTACGACACGTTCGAGGTCAATCTCGACGAGTGCGGCCCGATGGTTCTGGACGCGCTGATCAAGATCAAGAGCGAGCAGGATTCGTCGCTGACCTTCCGCCGTTCGTGCCGCGAGGGCATTTGCGGTTCCTGCTCGATGAACATCGACGGCAAGAACGGCCTCGCCTGCACCACCGCGATCGAGGACGTGAAGGGCGAGGTGAAGATCACGCCGCTCCCCGCGATGGACGTGATCAAGGATCTGGTCCCCGACTTCACGCACTTCTACGCGCAATATGCCTCGATCCAGCCCTGGCTGAAGACGGTCACGCCGCCGCCTGCCGGCAAGGAGCGGCTCCAGTCGCCGGAAGACCGCGCGAAGCTGGACGGCCTGTACGAGTGCATCCTGTGCGCCTGCTGCTCGACTTCCTGCCCCAGCTATTGGTGGAATTCGGACAAGTTCTTAGGGCCGGCGATCCTGCTCCAGGCGTATCGCTGGCTGGCTGACAGCCGCGACGAGATGACCGGCGAGCGGCTCGACAGCCTGGAGGATCCGTTCCGCCTGTACCGCTGCCACACGATCATGAACTGCGCCAACGCCTGCCCCAAGGGCCTGTCGCCGGCCAAGGCCATCGCAGAGATCAAGAAGATGGAGGTCGAGCGCGTCGTCTGAGGCGTCGCGCTCCATCACCGCAAGTTTAACCACCCCGGCGTGGGCCGGGGTCCAGTAGCGGGCCGGTCCCAGCTGGACCCCGGCCTTCGCCGGGGTGGATCGTTATGGAAGAAGCAAAGCCCGCGTTTCTCTACGAGGATCACCCGGACTATCCCGGCTGGAAGCGCTGGGGCCTCAAGAACTCGGATCGCTACAACACCTTCCTGGGCGATATGATGGTCCGGGTCGAAGATGGCACATGCCGCGTGCGGATGCTGCCCGAACGACGCCACTCCAATCTCGGCGACAATGTCCACGGCGGTGCGATGCTCGGCTTCATCGACGTCGCGCTGTTCGCCGCGGCCCGCAGCTTCGGCCTGATCGAGGCGGGCACCGCGGTGACGCTTGACCTCAACACGCACTTTATGGGCGCCGGCAAGATCGGCGAGCTGCTGGAGGCCCGGGTGGAGCTGCTGCGCGAAACCGGGCGCCTGCTCTTCATGCGCGGCCTGGCGGTGCAGGATGCCGGGCCGGTCGCGGAATTTTCCGGCACGATCCGCAAGCCTACGAAGAAGTAAGCTCTTCCGTCATGCCGGGCTTGTCCCGGCATCCAGCGTGCCCCAGGAGCGACGCCGTCGAGTTCGCGGCACCCTGGATGCCGGGACAAGCCCGGCATGACAAAGGAAACACGGTGCCCGCAGTCCTACAAGCCTACGAAAACCTTATCGCCGCGGGCGAGCTGCGCCCGGAACCCGAACAGTCCGCCGCCGCCGCTCGCCTGGACGCGCTGGCGTATGAACTGGAACACCCGAAGACCACCGGCTTCTTCCGCAAGAAGGTGGTGCCGGCGCGCGGCATCTACATGTGGGGCGATGTCGGCCGCGGCAAATCCATGCTGATGGACCTGTTCTACGCCAACGTGAACGTCGCGCAGAAGCGGCGCGTCCACTTCGGCGAGTTCATGCTGGAGGTGCATGAGCGGATCGCGGCGGAACGGCGGAAGGAACAGGGCGATCCGATCCTCCCCGTCGCTGCCGCCCTTGGCGAGGAAGCGCGGCTGCTCGCGTTTGACGAGATGATCGTCAACAACTCGCCCGACGCCATGATCCTATCGCGCTTGTTCACCGCGATGATCGAGGCCGGCGTCACGGTCGTGACGACCAGCAACCGCGTGCCCACGGATCTCTACAAGAACGGCCTCAACCGGGAGCATTTCCTCCCCTTCATCGCGCTGATCGAGGAACGGCTCGACGTGCTCGCGCTCAACGGCCCGGTGGATTACCGTCGCGACCGGCTGGGACAGCAGAATACCTGGCTGGTGCCGAACGGCCCGGAGGCGACCGCACAGCTTTCGGCCGCCTTCTTCCGCCTCACCGATTACCCTCCCGAAGACCGTGCCCATGTTCCCAGCGAGGACATGACGGTTCAGGGCCGCACGCTCCGCGTACCCAAGTCGCTGAAGGGCGTCGGCGTGTTCAGCTTCAAGAAGCTGTGCGGCGAAGCCCGAGGCAGCGCCGACTACCTCGCCATCGCGCGTCGCTTTCACACGGTGATCCTGGTCGGCATCCCGACCCTCGGCCCTGAAAACCGCAACGAAGCGGCGCGCTTCGTTAGCCTCATCGACGCATTGTACGAGCACAAGGTGAAGCTGCTGGCGGCCGCGGATGCGGAGCCGGACGCGCTTTATCCCGCCGGTGACGGCCGGTTCGAATTCCAGCGCACCGTCAGCCGACTGGAAGAAATGCGGTCGGAGGAGTATCTGGCAGAGGGTCACGGCACCGGCTAACAAGCGTTATTGCTATTGCGAACGGTTATCTATAAAAAGCGCGCCGCGCGGCTTTAGTGGCTTGTGCCATCCGCCCAAAGGGCGTACCCGACCTCTCCAATCACGACCCACGTTACGGAAAGGGGATTGGATGGCCCGCAAGAAGATCGCGCTGATCGGCGCCGGCAATATCGGCGGCACGCTCGCGCACCTCGCTGCTCTCAAGGGGCTTGGCGACATCGTTCTGTTCGACGTGGTCGAGGGCGTGCCGCAGGGCAAGGCGCTTGACCTGTCGCAGTGCGGCCCGGTCGAAGGCTTCGACGCCAAGATCACCGGCTCTAACGATTACAAGGACATCGCTGGCGCCGACGTGATCATCGTCACCGCCGGTGTCGCCCGCAAGCCGGGCATGAGCCGCGACGACCTGCTCGGCATCAACCTGAAGGTGATGAAGGCGGTTGGCGAGGGCATACGCGACAACGCGCCCGACGCTTTCGTGATCTGCATCACCAACCCGCTCGACGCGATGGTCTGGGCGCTGCGCGAATTCTCAGGCCTGCCGCACAACAAGGTCGTCGGCATGGCCGGCGTCCTCGACTCGGCACGCTTCAGCCACTTCCTCGCCGACGAGTTCAAGGTCTCGGTGAAGGACGTGAACACCTTCGTGCTCGGCGGCCACGGCGACACGATGGTGCCGGTGCTGGAATATTCCACCGTCTCGGGCATCCCGGTCAGCGACCTGATCGAGATGGGCTTCTCCACCAAGGAGAAGGTGGACGAGATCGTGAAGCGCACCCGCGGCGGCGGCGGCGAGATCGTCGCGCTGCTGAAGACCGGCTCGGCCTATTACGCGCCCGCCACCAGCGGCATCGCGATGGCGGAAGCATATCTGTACGACCAGAAGCGCATTCTGCCCGCCGCAGCACATCTGACCGGCCAATATGGCATTGATGATCTGTACGTCGGCGTGCCGGTGGTGATCGGCGCCGGCGGGGTCGAGAAGGTCGTCGAGGTGAAGCTGTCGGAAGAGGCCAAGGGCAATCTCCAGGTCTCGGTCGATGCGGTCAAGGAACTGCTCGTCGCCTGTAAGGGTATCGACGAGAGCCTGGCGTAGGGATCATGTGCTGAACTGTTCCCCGGCGAAGGCCGGGGTCCAGTTGGGAGACATAGCAAGTGGAGAAGGCCGGCTTCGTCTACATCATGGCGAACCGGCGCAACGGTACGATCTACATCGGGGTGACCAGTGATCTCGCCAAGCGGGCCTGGGAGCATCGGAACGGGATCGTACCGGGCTTCACCAAGAAGTACGATTGTCATCTTCTCGTCTGGTACGAGGCGTATGACAGCATCGAAGCCGCACGGCAGCGCGAGCTGCAGATGAAGGAGTGGAAGCGGGCTTGGAAAGCGCGGGAGATCGAAGGGCTCAACCCAGACTGGGACGATCTCTACGAACGCATCGCACAACCATGACCGCCTTCCCGACTGGACCCCGGCCTTCGCCGGGGATCAGCCTTCCCCGATCTACGGAGACGACATGAGCATTCTCGTCGACAAGAACACCAAGGTCATCACTCAGGGCATGACCGGCAACACCGGCAGCTTCCACACGCAGGCGGCGCTGGATTACGGCACGCAGATGGTCGCCGGTGTCACCCCGGGCAAGGGTGGTGGCACGCACCTCGGCCTGCCGCTGTACGATACCGTTGCCGAAGCGGTGGAGAAGACTGGCGCCGATGCCAGCGTGATCTACGTTCCGCCGCCCTTCGCCGCGGACTCGATCCTCGAGGCGATCGACGCCGAAGTGCCGCTGATCGTCTGCATCACCGAAGGCATTCCGGTGCTCGACATGGTGCGCGTGAAGCGCGCGCTGTCGGGCAGCAAGTCGCGCCTGATCGGTCCGAACTGCCCGGGCGTGCTGACGCCGGGCGAGTGCAAGATCGGCATCATGCCCGGCAACATCTTCAAGAAGGGCTCCGTCGGCGTCGTCTCGCGCTCCGGCACGCTGACCTATGAGGCAGTGTTCCAGACGTCGAACGCAGGCCTTGGCCAGACCACCGCGGTGGGCATCGGCGGTGATCCGGTCAACGGCACCAACTTCATCGACGTGCTCGAGCTGTTCCTCGCCGACGACGCGACCGAGTCGATCATCATGATCGGCGAGATCGGCGGCTCGGCCGAAGAAGAAGCGGCGCAGTTCCTGAAGGACGAGGCGAAGCGTGGCCGCAAGAAGCCGATGGCCGGCTTCATCGCGGGCCGCACGGCGCCTCCGGGCCGCCGCATGGGCCACGCCGGCGCAATCGTGTCGGGCGGCCAGGGCGGCGCCGAGGACAAGATCGCGGCGATGGAAGCAGCCGGCATCAAGGTAGCGGCGAGCCCGAGCGAGCTCGGCTCCACGCTGCTGTCGGTGCTGGGGAAGTAAGAGAACCTTTCTCTCCCCTGGACAGGGGAGAGGATACGAAGCCTCGGCAACTCGTTGCCTAGGCGAAGTTGGAGAGGGGTCGAGCGGGCCGCAGGCCCGCACGGTTTCTGACGAAACCGCCCACCCCTCTCCCAGCTACGACTAAGGCCATGCTGGCCTTAGTCTGCGCAACCCTCTCCCCTCCTGCGGAGGAGAGAGGGAGTGGAGTTGGCAATGGGCTACGAAGGTCAGGATTTCTCGGACATCGCGGGCGGCGTATCGCCAGCGTTCATCGATGCGCTCTATGCGCGCTTCAAGGCCTCGCCGGACAGCGTCGAGCCAGGCTGGCGTGCCTTCTTTGAGGGGCTGGAAACCGCCAC
>NZ_LSKH01000055.1:0-6462 GCF_001557395.1 Sphingomonas sp. CCH5-D11
AATTCCCGCCGACGCTGCAGCTTGCCGGAAGCCGCGATTTCGCCTCCAGCGTGCTGACGTGGCAGCATCGCCAACTGAGCGCGATGGGCGTCACGAGCGAGCTTCAGATCTTCGACGGGCTGGGCCATGCCTTCTTCGTCTGGCCGGACATGCCTGAATCCATGGAGGCTTTCCGGCTTGTTTCGGCCTTTTTCGACCGGCATTTGGGCGCGGAGCCGGCGCGCTCGGACAACAGGGGTAATTGACGATGAAGCTTTGGCATTCGCTGGTCGGGACATCGCTGGCGGTATGCGCGCTGGTCGCGGAACCGCTGGGCGCGCAGCAATCGCCGGCGGCGCTGTACGGCGACCTGTTCAGCGCGGTGCAGACCGGCCGCCTCTTCCCGGATGGCAAGACCTTCGCCGATGCCGCGCCCAAGCGCGACCCGCAGGCGATCATGGCGGATTATCGCCGTGAGCGGCCGGCCACGCCTGAAGCGCTGCGCAGCTTCGTGCTCGCAAACTTCACCGTCCCGGGTGTCAACGATCGCGGCGCGACGGATCTACGGCGCCATATCCGGAACCTGTGGCCGATGCTGGTGCGCCAGCCGGACGAACAGGTCGCCGGTTCCTCGCTGCTTCCGATGCCCCATCCCTATGTCGTCCCGGGCGGCCGCTTCCGCGAGATGTATTATTGGGACAGCTATTTCACCATGCTGGGCCTCGCCGTCGATGGGCAGCAGCCTTTGGTGGAATCCATGCTGGCGAACTTCACCGACACGATCGAGCGGTACGGCCATATCCCCAACGGAATGCGCAATTACTACCTCGGCCGATCGCAGCCGCCATTCTACGCGGCGATGCTGGACCTGTCGAAGGACACCGATCCAGCGACGGCGGCGAAGCGGCTGGCGGCGCTGAAGAAAGAACATGCCTATTGGATGAAGGGCGCGTCGTGCCTCGATTCGAACGGGGCGTGCGACCGCGTGGTGCGGATGCCCGATGGCACGCTGCTGAACCGCTATTGGGACGATCGCCCGCTGCCGCGCGATGAAAGCTTCGCCGAGGATCTGATCACCGCCAAGGAAGACCCCAGCCGTCCGGCGGAGGAGATGTACCGCCACCTGCGGGCGGGGGCGGAGAGCGGCTGGGATTATAGCAGCCGCTGGCTTTCCGATCCGCAGCGGCTCGCCTCCATTCGGACGACCGACATCGTGCCGGTCGATCTCAACAGCCTGATGCTGATCATGGAGGAAGCGATCGCCAGGCGCAGCGCAGCCGCAGGGGATCAGGCGGGCGCTGCGTCGTTCACGGCATTGGCGAACAAGCGCCGCGCCGCGCTGAACCGCTATTTCTGGGTCGCCGGGCAAGGGCGCTACGCCGATTGGGACCGGGTGACGCGCAAGCCCACGCCGCGCATCTCGGCCGCCACGCTTTACCCGCTGTTCGCGGGCGCAGCCTCGCCGCAGCAGGCGGCGGCCGTTGCCGCAAGCGTCCGCCGCGATCTGCTGGCGACGGGTGGCCTGCGCACCACGCCGGTGCGCACCGGCCAGCAATGGGATTCGCCCAATGGCTGGGCGCCGCTGCAATGGGTGGGGATCGCCGGGCTGGAGAAGAACGGGCAAGGTGAGCTGGCGCGCGAGATCGCGAAGCGCTGGCTGGACACCGTTTCCACGACCTATGCCGAGACGGGCAAGATGCTGGAGAAATATGACGTCGAGGAGCGCAAGCCCGGCGGCGGCGGGGAATATCCGACGCAGGACGGCTTCGGCTGGACCAATGGCGTGACCAGCGCGATCCTGGAGCGTTATCCGGACCTGTGACTACCTCGGCCGTTCGCCCTGAGCCTGTCGAAGGAGGCGTTCCTGGCACGTACCTCGACAAGCTCAGTACGAACGGAGAGAGGCTAGCAACATCGTCCGCCGCCGCTGCCGTAGCGGGCCTGCTGGCGATCGCGGAAGAATTCCGCCCGCGTCATCGGCGTGGCGCCGGGATGGTGGTCTGCGACGTGCCGGCAATAGGCATCGTAGTCCGGCATGCCGACCATCAGCCGCGCGGTCTGCGCAAGGCGCGACAGCAGGCTCACCGCGCGACACCCAGAACCGGCGGGATCTCCGTCGCGCTTGGCCGGGCCAGACGGCCCGCGGCGAGGCAGGTGCGCACCGTATAGACCAGAATGGCGGCCACTACGGCGAGGAACAGCGCGCAGAGCCCGGCGTCGATCCGGTCGTTGAAGACGATGCGGCCCATCTCCGCCATGGAGGCGGCAGGCTTCAGCACCTCGCCGCGCGCGATAGCGTCCGAAAACACCTCGGCATGGGCGAGGAAGCCGATCTTCGGATCGGGGTGGAACAGCTTCATCAGCCCCGCCGTGCCGGTGCACAGGACAAGCCAAGCCGCCGGTACGATCGTCACCCAGGCGAATCGATCGCGCTTCATCCGCACCAGCACCACCGTTGCCAGCATCAGCGCAACCGCCGCGAGCATCTGGTTGGAGATGCCGAACAGCGGCCAAAGCGTGTTCACCCCGCCGAGTGGATCGGTGACCCCCTGGTAGAGGAAGAAGCCCCAGGCTCCGACGCAGATCAATGTCGCGACCAGCCCGGGCACGAAGCTGGACGTCTCCTTGAAACGCGGGCTCACCAACCCGAGCAGGTCCTGCAGCATGAAGCGGACCGACCGGGTGCCGGCATCGACGGCGGTGAGGATGAACAACGCCTCGAACAGGATCGCGAAATGATACCAGAAGGCCTTCATTCCGGGGCCGCCGAGCACGTTGCTGAAGATCTCCGCCATCGCCACCGCCAGCGTCGGCGCGCCGCCCGCGCGGCTGACGATCGTCGTCTCGCCGACCTCGCGCGCGGTGGTGGCGAGCGTGTCGGCGGAGATCGGGAAGCCCATCGCGCTGATCGCCGCCGCCGCCGTCGCCGGATCGCCGCCGGTGATCGCGGCGGGCGTGTTCATCGCAAAATAGATGCCGGGGTCGAGAATCGAGGCCGCGATCAGCGCCATGATCGCGACCGCGCTTTCCATCAGCATCGCGCCATAGCCGATGAACGGCGCATCGCCCTCGCTGGCGATCAGCTTGGGCGTGGTGCCGCTGCTGATCAGCGCGTGGAAGCCGGAGACGGCGCCGCATGCGATGGTGATGAACAGGAACGGGAACAGCGGCCCAGCCCAGACCGGGCCGGTGCCACTGAAGGCGAACTCGGTCAGCGCCGGCATTTTCAGCGGCGGGGCGAGCACGACGATGCCGATCGCGAGCGCTGCAATCGCGCCGATCTTGAGGAACGTCGACAAATAGTCACGCGGCGCAAGCAGCAGCCACACGGGCAGCAGGGAGGCGACTGCGCCGTACACGATCAGACCGAAGCACAGCTGCACCGGTGTCAGCGTGAAGATCGGCGCCCAGGTGGCACTCTCTGCCACATTCTGCCCGAAGATGATCGCCGCGATCAGGCCGATGAAGCCGATCACTGACACTTCGCCGATCGCGCCGGGGCGGATCCAGCGGGTGTAGGCGCCCATCAGCATCGCAAGCGGCACGGTGGCGATAACGGTGAACAGCCCCCACGGGCTTTCCGCCAGCGCACGCACCACGATCAGCGCCAGCACGGCCAGAATGATGACCATGATCATGAAGGCGCCGACCAGCGCGATGGTGCCGGGCACCGCGCCCATCTCCATGCGGACGAGTTCACCCAGCGACTTGCCGTCGCGGCGCATGGAAATGAACAGGACCATGAAGTCCTGCACCGCGCCCGCCAGTACCACGCCCGCGAGGATCCAGAGCGTGCCTGGCAAATAGCCCATCTGTGCCGCGAGCACCGGGCCGACCAGCGGGCCGGCACCGGCAATGGCGGCGAAATGGTGGCCGAACAGGACGCGGCGGTCGGTGGCCACATAATCCAGCCCGTCGGCACGGCGAACGGCAGGGGTGGGGCGCGACGGATCGATGCCAACCACGGCGCGGGCGATGAACAGGGCGTAGTAGCGGTAAGCAACCAGATAGACGGACACAGCGGCGGCGACGATCCACAGCGCATTGACCGGCTCGCCGCGGACGGTGGCGACCACCCCCAGGCTGCCGGCTCCGACAAGCGCCAGCGCGATCCATGGAAGATGCCGCGTCATCTGAAATCCTCTTTGCGCATGGTCCATAAGCGCCGCCCCTAGTGCATGGCGTGCCGCGCGGCCAGCACCACCGGCGGCGCGCGCATTGCGCGCCGACGGGAACCCTCCTGCGGGTTCCGGCGATTGGGGGGCAGTACCGGAACCGGCGCGGGAGACGCAGCATGGCGGAAGCCACCTGGGGCGATGCACTCGACCCCTCGATAGACTGGAAGATGAGTGCCTCGCTCGAAAACGTCACGCGCGGGGGAGAAGAAGTGCCCGAAGTCACCAACCTCGAGGCGGCCGTGCGTGCGTGGCTGCAACTGGAGCAAGGCATGAAGGGAGAGGCGGTGCTGACCCTTGAGCGGCCGATCCACCTGGAAGCCGGCATGCCCCTCGACACGTTCGTCGGCGAAGCTATCGGCGATCTCGCGCGACGCCTGCCGGCCTGACCGGCGACGTATCCAAACAGAAGGAAGTAGCTGATGGCAGACGGCCAGTTGGAGATCGATACCAGTTCCGTTCTCGACAACATCGACGCCGAGCTCGTGGAGTTCACCGGCGAGGTCGATGGCGACGATTACGAATTCGCCGTCCAATATGACCTGCTGGAAGCGTTGAGCGGCGATCGCCCGGACGGCGATGCGGTCGACATGTTCAACCGCTTCATCGATCAGGTGACGGAAGCGGCACTGTCCGCACTGAGCCGGAATTCGGACGCAAATCCGATCGTGGTGAGCGAATCCGACCTCGAATAGGCATTGTCGCCGGTTGCGCGATGCTCCGACGCCCGTCAGATCATGACCATGAAGCGGACGGATCATCGCGCACCCAGCGGTCGCATGGACGAGCGTCGACCACCCGCTGAGGACGGACGGGCGGGGCGGCCTTCATGATCGATATCCGGCCGCCACACGGCGGGTTCGCCGGGCCGGTCAAGCGATCGATCACCATCGCCGGCCATCCTACCTCGATCAGCCTTGAACCCTTGTTCTGGCAGGCGTTGGAACAGGCGGCGGCTGCGCGTCGATTGCCGTTGTCCGCGCTGGTCGCGGAAATCGACGCCGTGCGCATCGGCGCAGCCGATCCCCCCAATCTGGCCAGCGCGCTGCGGACCTGGCTGCTGGCGGAAACGATGCGCCGGCAAGCGGATGACGGCCTGTCACCCGCCTGACCCTGTCGCTGTCCCGCCGCAACAGGGCGGCGCCTGTGCGGCGCGTGGATAGCGACTCCCGCGGCCAAGCATCGCATTTCCTTGCGCGCACTTTCCCGCTAGCGCGTTCCTGTCGATCCGTTCAGGGAACGGACAGCGAAACCGATTAGGCACGGGGCTGGGGTGTTTGCCGCCCGGTGCGCGTAGAAAGAAGAAGGAAGCCGCGATGTCGCAGACGGAAACGTTGATCGAGACGCCGGAGGCGCGCGGGCCGCAGCGCGCCGATCGACGTGCCTTCTTTGCCACTGCCTTTGGCGCGGCAGCGGTCGGTGCCGGCGCACTCGCGCTCACGACGCAGCCGGCGGCGGCGCAGACGGTGGCCACCGAACTCGACGTGCTGAACTTCATTCTGAACGTCGAATATCTGCAAGCGAACTTCTTCTCGGTGGCGACCGGCGGCGCGGTGCTGGCGGCTGACGACATTTCGGGCAGCGGCACGGCCGGCGTGGCGACGGGGGCGCGGGCGGTGTCATTCGGCGACGCCGCGCTCGCTTCCATCGCGAAGGAAATGGCCGCTGACGGCCTGGCGCATGTCCGCTTCCTGCGCAGCTCGCTGACGACCTCCTATGCCGTGGCACAGCCCGCGATCGACCTCGGCTCCGCCGCAGCCAATGCGTTCAGCGGCCTCGCCCGCGCGGCCGCGATGATCGGCAACGCCCAGTCGTTCGATCCTTATGCCAGCGAGGACAATTTCCTGCTCGCTGCATTCATGCTGAAGGACGTGAGCGTCACGGCTTATGGCGGCATCATGGGGCTGATCACCACTTCCGCTTATGTGGAAGCTGTCGGCGGGATGATGGCAGTGGAGGCGCACCATGCCGCCGCCCTGCGCGCTCTGCTCTATCGCCGCGGGCTGAGCACCCCGTCGCTGATCGATGCGACGGAGGCGATCTCCGGCGCGCGTGACACGCTGGATGGCGCCACGACCGATCTGGACCAGGGGGTGCGGCCCACCGCCTCCGCATCGGGCGATGCGATCGCCAATGTCGCGCCGCTGAACGCCAATGGCCTCGCCATCAGCCGGACGCCGCAGCAGGTGCTCAACATTCTCTATCTGAACAGCGGGACTGCCACGAGCGGCGGCTTCTTCACCGCCGGGGTCAACGGCACGATCAAGTCCACCGCGACGAGCTGAGGCGCCGCCCGCCTCGCTTGTTT
>NZ_LSKH01000056.1:0-24696 GCF_001557395.1 Sphingomonas sp. CCH5-D11
GACCACCGGGATGAGGGGTCCTTTTTCGACGCCGATCACCCCGCTACCGGGGTCCTTTTTCCACGCCGATCCACAACTGTCAATCGGCGTCCAAAAGGGACCCCCTACCGGCGTCCAAAAGGGACCCCCTTCGTCGAGCAGCGTACCGGGGATGACGGGCGCACTGTTCGCGCTGGTTGCGGCGTAGGGCGGGCGTAGCCCGACGGGAGGCGCAACCAGCGCGAAGCGTTCTCTGCCGGTGTCCCAGGCGTCAGCTTCGATGTTTGAAGCGCCAGCTGTCGTTGCCGGTTTCGACGATGTCGCAATGGTGGGTAATTCGGTCGAGCAGCGCGGTGGTCATCTTGGGGTCGCCGAAGACGGTGGGCCACTCACCAAAGGCCAGGTTCGTCGTGACGATGACTGAAGTCTGTTCGTAGAGCTTGCTGACGAGGTGGAAGAGCAGCTGACCGCCCGAGCGGGCAAACGGCAGGTAGCCAAGCTCGTCGAGCACCACGAGGTCGAGGCGCGAGAGCTGGGCCGCCAGCGTGCCGGCCTTCCCAAGGCGGGTTTCCTCCTCGAGCCGGTTCACCAGATCAACCGTGTGGAAATAGCGCCCGCGGGCGCCGGCCCGTACCACATTGGCGGTGATGGTGGTGGCGAGGTGCGTCTTGCCGGTGCCCGTCCCACCGACCAGCACGACGTTGCGCCGGCCCGGAAGAAACGAGCCGCTGTACAGCGAGCGTACCGCGTGCCGCTCTACACGGGCGGTGCGATCCCGGCGATCCAGGCGGGTGCGGACGGCGCGGTCGAGGTGGCCCGCGCCAGGCAGGCGGGTGGTCGCGACCTGTCTCGCGTCAGGTTGGTCCGCACCTATTTCGGTCAGCAGGTTGCCGCCCAGCTGACCCGGTCGACGCGCGAGACGCTCGCAGGGTTCGATCGGCATCTGTCGGATGCCGTGAAGCTCGAGCAGAACGGGGTCATTCCCCATGCGCGCGTCCTCCAGGTTCAGGTCGCCCGCGACGCCGCCGAACGCGCCTTCATTCGCGCGCAACTCGAGGAAGCGACTGCTGCCGACGCACTGTCGGGTTGCTGGACCGACCCGCCGGCGTCGGCGCATCGACGCCGCTGTTCGTCAATTCGCAGCCGCTGCCTCCCGTCGGCACATTCCTGGAGGGCATAGACGCGACGCCCCGGGCCCGCGGCGCCGACGCAGCGCGTGACATCGCCAGCGCGGGGGTCGGCCTGGCGAAATCGCGCTACCGCCCGCAAGCCTTCGCGTTCGGCAGCTACAACGCCAATCGCGACAATGCGCTGCCCACGGACACGCGAAACCGCGACCGCTCTGTCGGCGAGCGCCGTCTATGCCGGTTCGGCGCTTGCCTATTCGGGCGCGACGTTACCGCTGAACGGCGCCAACGCCTTTGCCCACATCTGGAGCAACGTGCTGCCGCTGAACCCAACTCAGTCGCGGCGGGCTGCCCGTCGCGGTCACCACCGAACCGTTGTTCAATCGGACGGGTGGTTACAAGGGCTATGTCTTTCCGGCCGTAGCGGTGATCATCGTTCAGCAGACGCTGCTCTTCGGCGCCGCTACCTTCATGGGCGGACGACGCCGCTCCGGCGCATGGCGGATGGGTGTCGCGGAGTTCTGGGGAACGCTGGCGGCGTTCACGTCGGTAGGCATCCTGGGATGCTATTTCCTGTTCGGGTTCATCTTCTGGCTCCAGGCTGTGCCCGTCGATGGCGACATTACCGGCATGATGGTGATGGTCCCTGTCTTCGCCACGGCGGTTGCTGCCCTAGGGCTGCTCATCGGCAGCGTGTTCGATTGCGCCGAGCGGGCAACCTACATCCTGGCACCGACCTCGGTGCCGTTCTTCTTCCTCACCGGGACCGCCTATCCGCTCGATCAAATGCCGGGCTTCGTCGCCGCCCTCTCTCACTTGATCCCGGCCACCGCCGGCGTCCACACGTTCGTCCCGTTGAACCAGATGCATGCGCGCCTGGCCACGAGACTTCGTGTCGCTGATCGCTGCCACCTGCATCGATAGTTGCCTCACGTAGAGACCTGGTCGAGTCGACAAGAAAGGGAACCATTCGGTTTCCCTAGGTGTTGTTGGTGGGTAATTGCCGGGAAATGGCTGGGCCAAGCGGCGCCGCGACCGGCGTCGGGACATGGGCAACAGACGAGGTCAGGCTTTGAAAGCACCGCTTCTCTATTCGTCCGACATCGAGACGATCGCCGAGGATGAAGAGCGCCTGACGGCGGAGATCGTCGAGCAGATGGCGGCCGGGAACCGCTGCGCTTTCGAGCATCACCGCCATGCGATCCGCGACGCGCATGCCAAGTCCCATGCTGTCCTGAGGGGCACGTTGACGGTTCACGACGATCTGGCGCCGGAACTGCGGCAGGGCATCTTCGGACACCCATGCACCTACGGCGTGGTCGCACGGCTGTCCTCGGCGCCCAGCGACATTCATTCGGACGCGATCCCTGCGCCGCGAGGATTCGCGATCAAGGTAGTCGGCGTCGAAGGAGAGCGGTTGTCGCCCGATATCGGGGGCGCCAACCAGGATTTCCTGATGGTGAACTTTCCCGTCCTCGCCTTTGGCACCATCGCCAAATACAAGCTGATGCTGAGCCTTCTTGAGGCGAATGCGCATGCGCCCGACACCTTCCAGCGGCTGATCGCAGGCACTGCGCGGGGTGCCAAGAAGACAGTGGAGGCGTTGGGGATGACGCCCGGGGCGACGCTCGAAGGTTTGGCGCGCGACAACCATCATCCGCTCGGCGAGAGCTACCATACGCAAGGTGCTATCCGCTTCGGTGACCATGTCGCCAAGCTGGCTCTGTCCCCAGCTTCCGATAACGTCCGGGCCTTGACGGGACAGCCGGTGGGCAAGGCGGATTTCTCCACGATGCGGGATGTTATGGTGGAGCATTTCGCCGGCCAGGGCGCGGAATATGCCCTGTCGGCGCAGCTCTGCACCGATCTGGCGGAGATGCCGGTCGAGGATGCGGCGGTACGCTGGGACGAGAAGGTGTCGCCGCATCGCCCGATCGCGACGCTGCGGTTCGCAGCGCAGGACGCCTACGCCCCGGCACGCCAGGTGTATGGCGACGACGTCCTGTCTTTCAATCCATGGAACGGCGTAGAGGCGCACCGCCCACTCGGCCAGATCATGCGCATCCGCCGGGCGGCTTACGAACGCTCCACCAGCTACCGCCATCGGATGAACGCGCGCCCCCGGATCGAGCCTGACCGGCTCGATGACATTCCCGATTGAACAAGCAGGAGGTCGTGATGACCACAGACAACAAGGACCCGCGCCTCGCGGATGAGAGCAAGCTTCAGGAAATCCGTCGCCGGGTGGAGGAAGTCGCCGCCGATGCACCCCACCTCGCCAAGATCGCGCTCGAGGCGATGATCCGCAAACATAATCCGGACCTGAAGGGCGGCGCCCGGTCGGCGGGCCGCGCCGGCAAGCAATCCGGCAACGTGTCCGAACTCACCGCCATCGCGACGCTCAAGCCGGGCGGCGCAGAGCGCCTGCGGCGGATCTTCGATCTCACCGCCGGCAACATGGACGGGGCCCAGCGCGTCTCCACCCTGCACGACATGCGCTTCGTCTTTTTCGACGATGATACGCGCATCCTGTTCGCGACCGCCTACGACGGCGACTGGGATGCCTACATCAATGACTTTGCGACCAAGATCCCCGAGCTCATGGACCTTCTGTTCGCCAACGTCGAAGGCTGGCCGGGGATCGACAGCCCCAAGGTGAAGGATTTCATCGCCGACCACCAGATCGACGCTGCCGGCTGGTTCGTTGCCAATCCGCAGGTGACGGTGGTCGACGTACGCCGCTTCCAGCGAATGGAGAAGGCGCTCAACGCGTTCCTCGATGCAGAGGCCGCCAACACGGCGATCGATCCGACGACCAAGGCGGCGCTCGGCCAACTTACCGACGCCATCTCCAAGCCGGAAGGGGTGGATTACTGACATGAGCGTTCTGGCGGACCTGAGGGCGCGCTTCAGCCGGGAGCGGGTCAAGCTGCAGCTCGACGACATCCAGGCCCTGATCCTGCGATCGCGGCCCGAGCCCTATGTCGGCCTGCACGCGATGCTGCACGTCGATGAGGCGGAAGGCGGTCGCAACCTCGTCCGCCGGCTCGCGCCGCACATCCCCTCGGCCGACGATTGGACGGACGACATGGACTCCTGGACCGGCGTCGCGATCAGCCATGCCGGCCTGAAGGCGCTGGGCGTGCCAGAGGCATCGCTGAAGAGCTTTCCCCTGCCATTTCAACAGGGCATGGCGGCCCGAGCCGAGCAACTGCGCGACTTCGGCGAGAATGCACCCGACCGGTGGGAAGATGCCTTTCGGCCCGGCACCTGCCATATCGCGCTGACGATCTATGCCCGCGACGAAGACGCGCTGGAAAAGGCGATCGAAGTCGCCATGACCGAGTTGGAAGCCTCGCATGGTGTCACGCTCGTCGGCACGCACAGCTTCGGGGCGGATGCCGATGCCAAGAACCCTTTCGGATTTCGCGACTCCATCTCGCAGCCGACAGTGGCGGGCGGCGGGGTGGACCCGCGGGGCGACGAGCGCGCGATCGCGGCGGGCGAGTTCATCCTGGGCGAAAACAGCGAGACCGGCGCGCCAGTCGCAATGCCCGAACCGGCCCCGCTCGGTCGCAACGGATCGTTCGTGGTCCTGCGCAAATATCAGAGCGCGGTTGGCGCCTTCAACGATTTCATCCGCGCAAACGCCGACAGCGAAGCCGACCAGGAGAAGCTGGCGGCCAAGATGTTCGGCCGCTGGCGCAGCGGCGCGCCGCTGATCCTGGCACCGGATCATGACGACGAGGCGCTGGGGGCGGATCGATCACGCAACAACGACTTTAATTTCGCGGAAGATCCCAAGGGACTGGTCTGTCCGCATTCAGCGCACATGCGCCGTCTGAACCCGCGCGACAGCCAGTTGACGATCCTGACTGACGTCAACATCCACCGCATCATCCGGCGCTCTTCCACCTTCGGCCCCAAGTGGACTCCGGACGTGACGGCGGCCGGCGATGCGAAAGGCGATCGCGGCATCTTCTTCATCTTCATTAGCGCGCGGGCGTACGATACGATCGAGTTCCTCCAGCAGGAATGGATCAACCGGGGTAACTTCATCGATCTTGGTACCGAGAGAGATCCGATCGTCGCACTGCACGAGGAGCCGGGGACCTTCACCATTCCGCATGAGCCGGCGCGAACGCGCGTCAACGGCGTGACCACCTTCAACCGTCTGATGGGCGGCGAATATCTCTTCATGCCGTCGCTGACGGCGCTCCGGTGGATCGGTGAAGCAGGCTGGCGCTGAACCGTCCGGCGGGCCTGAGGGGCGCTCGCAATACCGTTCGCATCTGCATGCCATCACCGTTTCGGCGGACGCGATCGACGAACTGGGCCACGTCAACAATGCTGTGTACCTGCAGTGGGTGCAGCAGGCGATAACCGCGTACTGGCGCGCGGTGGCGAGGAAGGAAGATGTCGACCGGCTTCGCTGGATCGTCGCTAGTCACGAGATCTTCTATCGAAAACCGGCCTATCACCGCGATAGTCTCATCGCGACGGTTCAGATTACCAAGCACACAGCGTCGCGAGCATGGTTCTCGACGCATATCGGCAGGGACGGCGAGACGGTCGCCGAGGTGCACTCGACGTTATGCTGTCTCGACGCGAGCTCGGGTCAACTCGTCCGCATCACTCCGGACCTTGCGCAGCCGTTCTGCCTGTAACACGCCGGGCCTATGAGGGGCGGTTAACCCTGGCGAGCAGCTTGGGTCGGATGGTGCGGCGCAGCCCGCGAGCAAGCTGCGCCACGGCCGATCATGCTCAGCCTCTGGGCATCGTCGGAACGGCTCGAGCGGTCGTCGCCGACGCTGACCGGGACCGATCAAAGCTCGGAGCGATGTAAGGAAGAGCCGCGATGGTCGGTGAAAAGAGAATGCCGAAAAGCCAACGCGGTCGGATAGGCCGGCCGAGTGCCGAAGAGGCGGCCAGTCTGGAAGACCGGATCCTGGCCGCCACTTGGGACTTGCTGCTCGCAAAGGGTGCCCGCGAACTCTCGGTCGAACGGATCGCACGTGCGGCTGCTGTCAGCAAGAAGACGATCTACACTCGCTTTCAAGGCCGCAGTGATCTCTTAATGCGCCTCCTGCGGCGCAAGCTGGAACTGGAAGAAAGCGGACTTCATGAGGACGTGGATGCGGAAGACTTTCGCGATGCATTCTGCAGCGTCGGGAGGCGTATCCTGGCCTTCTTGATCAGCGCGGAGCGTCAGGCGATCGCAGCGGTGCTGGCGGAACTACCGGACGCGCGGCATGATGCCTGGACCTCTACCTATGCTGTCGGTCTACGCGCAATTGATGCCTTGCTAGCACATCCGGGAGCCGCGATCGCGCTAGCGGATCTCGATCTTGCGACGTTCCGTCATGCTTTGTTGCAATGTCTGATCGGTCGGGCGGAGAACATGCTGCGTGCTCCTGAGTCAGATCAGCCTATGAGCGAGGATTGGATGAAGGCCTTGGCAAAGCTCTTCATACGGCATGATTCGTAACCGCGGTGGTGACTGCCATAGCCAATAGCCTTGGCAGGGTAGAACGGCCTCGCCGCATCGCTCGTCTCCATCTGACGAGCTAACCTGCAAGTGGCATGATTTCCGGGGAGCAGGTCAAGCACGTCAATGTCTGCGCCGCTGCCCCGGTAGCCGCTGCCAAGGTCAGCAGGCTGCCGGCCATGATAGACTTGAACATTGGTTGCTCCTTAAGATTAAAATCGTCCCGCTTGCGCGATTGACTCGGGAAGAAAGCTCAAGGGAACCACTCGGTCCCCTTTGGGCGATACACGTCCTGGGATTTTTTATGGATAGTGGGAGTTCGTCGGAGCATCGGGTCGATAGCGCGGACGGCTAGGAGGGGTTCGAGGTGGTGGCCGAGATGAGCACGTTGGCGAGCGGGCAGTCCCGACGGATTGGTCGGCCGAGCGTCGAGGAGGCTGCGGCTTTGGAGAGCCGCATCTTGGCAGCCGCTTGGGACTTGTTGCTGACCAAAGGATCACGCGAGCTATCGATCGAGCGGATCGCGCGTGCCGCGGAGGTCAGCAAGAAAACGATCTACACGCGCTTTCAGGACCGGAGCGACCTGCTCATGCGTCTGCTGGAGGAGAAGCTCGAAGCCGAGGAGAACGGCTTGTGTGAAGACGTGCAGATCGAGGAATTCGCCAGTGCCTTCCGCAGCGTGGGCGAACGCATCCTCGCGTTTCTGACCAGCCCGGAACGCGAGGCGATCGG
The DNA here is from genome assembly GCF_001557395.1 of Sphingomonas sp. CCH5-D11. Lineage (NCBI taxonomy): Bacteria > Pseudomonadati > Pseudomonadota > Alphaproteobacteria > Sphingomonadales > Sphingomonadaceae > Sphingomonas > Sphingomonas sp. CCH5-D11. The sequence goes on from NZ_LSKH01000056.1 coordinate 7,327, forward strand.
TGTCGTGCTAACGGAGTTGCCGAAAGCGCGACATGACGCTTGGACGGCCACCTACGCCGTTGGGCTGCGAGCAATTGACGGGCTTCTCGACCATCCCAGCGCGGCCACAGCGCTGGGGCATCTGGACGCGACGACGTTTCGGCACGCCTTTCTTCAATGCCTGATCGGACATGCGGAGAACATGATTCGCGCGCCAAAGAACGAGGATGTTTCAACTGCCGAATGGATGACGGCGCTGTCAGAACTATTCATTCGTAATTGAAGTTGAGCAGCGTCAATCCGCGCTTTTAAGCCGACGCGCTGGGCAAGCTGGGTGCGCGGGTCGTGTTGAGTGGGAAGCCAACCGCCCCAGCTTTCCCACGCCCGCACCGCCCACGCTCATCTCTCTCCGGTCGTGCCCTTGATGCGGTCGAGCGCCTGCTTTTCGATGGACTTAAGCTCGATGAGCGTCTGTTCCAACGCGACGAACTGCGCCTCGAGGTCCGCCACGCGTTGATGGCAGCGATCGGCCAAGGCCTTCATCTGCTCGACGTGCTGCGGATCGGCTTCGTACAGGTCTAGGAATTCTTGGATATCGCGGAGCGAGAAGCCGAGGCGCTTTCCGCGAAGGATTAGCTGCATCCGGCCCGTCTCGCGCTTGGTGTAGATGCGCACTGTCCCGATCCTGCGGGGTTCTATTAGGCCGCGATCCTCGTAGAATCTGAGCGTCCGCGGCGTGATCCCCAGGAAGTCGGCCACCTCCTGGATTCCGCGCAGTTCCTCTTCACTGTCGCCCAATCTGCCCCTCCAGCGGCTTTCCCGCAGCCCTTTGCGCCTCTTCCTCGACCAACTCCTTTTTAGAGAGCTTTCCGATCAACGTCTTTGGCAGACTCTCTCGGATCTCGACCTCTCTGGGAAGCTCGATCTTGCTGAGCTTGTCACGCAGGAAGTCCCGAAGGGCAGCGCCCGTCACCTCTTCCCCGGGTTTGACGGTGACGAATGCCTTGGGGGACTGCCCCCGATAGGGGTCGGGCACGCCGATCGCGACCGCTTCGGCGACGGCGGGATGCTCGTAAAGGGCCTCCTCGATCATGCGAGGGTATACGTTGTAGCCGCCGCAGAGGATGATGTCCTTGATCCGGTCGACGATGAACAGGAAGCCCTCCTCGTCCAGATAGCCGATGTCCCCTGTCCGGAGAGCGCCCTCAAAAAGGACCTGCTGTGTATCCGTAGGCTTGTTCCAATAGCCGCTCATCACCTGCGGTCCTCGTGCGCAGATCTCCCCTGGTATGCCGATGTCGCGTAGGATCGAGGGCGCCTCCGGGTCCCTGATCTCGATCGTCGTGCCGGGGAAGGGGCGGCCGGCGGAGGCCGACTTGTCCGGGCCGTCTATCGGATTGCAGGTGACGATCGGCGATGCCTCGGACAGGCCATAGCCCTCGACCAGGCGCCCCCTTGTCTGACGCTCGAACGCCTCGCGTACCTCGGACGGAAGCGGTGCGCCTCCGGAAATACAGGCACGTATGTTGCCGAGATCGACCACTTGGCGGCCCGCAGCTTCGGCGATGGCATTGAAGATCGTCGGCACGGCGGGGAAGAAGGTCGGGCGTGTCCGGGCAATCGCCTTCAATGTCTGCTTGAGATCGTAGCGCGGCAGCAGGATCATCTTCGCCCCTACGCGGAGCGCGAAGCTGAGCACCGTAGTCAAGGCGAACACGTGAAACAGCGGCAGCACGCCCAGGACGCGTTCCTGCACCTCCTTCTCGCCGCCGACATGGACCACCATCGCATCGGCCTGGGCGACCAGGTTGGCGTGGCTGAGCATGGCGGCCTTGGGCCGACCGGTAGTTCCCCCGGTATACTGCAGCACCGCGACCGCGTCGGGCGAGACCGCGACCGGCATCGGCGCGCGGCCCCGGACCAGCAGACGTGCATAGGCGACATGGCCATCGCCACGGGGCGCTTCGGCGATGTCACGACGCCGGAGCAGCCGATAGGCGAGCGACTTACCGAAGGGCAGGGCGCTGGCGATCGGACATGTGATCACATGACGCAGTCCCACCTCGGCTGCGACGGCGGACACTCGGCGATGAACCTCGGGCAGGTCGCAGGTCGCGATGATCTCCGCACCAGAATCGACAAGAAGGTGGCGCAACTCCCGCTCGACGTAGAGTGGGTTCACGTTCACGACCACTCCGCCCGCTTTCAACGTTGCGAGGAACAGCACGGGATAATGCGGCGTGTTGGGTAGGGAGAGGGCCACCCGCGTGCCCGTCGTCACGCCCAGGGACTGCAACCCCGCCGTGGCGCGTTCCACGGACTCGGCGAGCGCCTGATACGACGTGGTCGCCCCCAAGAAGTCGATCGCGGTCCAGCCGCCGTGCTTCGCCACCGATTCTTCGAACATGGTGGTGACCATGCGGGGCCGTTCATCCGATGCGATGCCCTGCGCTCGTGCCGATACCATCTTCTTCCGCTCTCCCGACGATAGGGCTTCCAGGCTGCCGAACTCGGCGCCATGGCATATTGCTCTTGACGTATAGGTTAGTTATCGCACCTTTAGGTAAGGTCGCAAGACCGGAACTGTCGCGTTCGAGAGGATTTCCATGACCAGCGTCGTGATCGCGGGATACGCCCGCTCTCCCTTCCACCTTGCCGCCAAGGGCGATCTGGCCCGGGTCCGACCGGACGATCTGGCCGCGCAGGTAATTCGAGGCTTAATTGAAAAGACCGGCATCGACGCGGCGGAGATCGAGGACGTGATCCTCGGCTGCGCCTTTCCGGAAGGAGAGCAGGGGCTGAACGTGGCGCGCATGATCGGGCTGCTCGCGGACCTGCCGCTGTCGGTCGGGGGCATGACGGTGAACCGCTTTTGCGGCTCCTCGATGAGCGCGATCCACATCGCGGTAGGCCAAATCCAGATCGGCGCGGGTGACGCGTTCATCTGCGCCGGGCTCGAGTCGATGAGCCGCATTCCGATGGGCGGCTACAACCCGTTACCCAACCCCGCGCTCGCGAAGCAGCGGCCCGGTGCGTACATGGGCATGGGCGAGACGGCCGAGAACGTTGCTCAGCAATATCAGATCACTCGCGCCGAGCAGGATGCCTTTGCGGTCAAGAGTCACCACAAGGCCGCCGCCGCGCGGGCCGCCGGCAAGCTCACGGACGAGATCGTCCCGATCACGACCAAGGCAGGCACCATCGGTGAGGACGGCATCATCCGGTCCGATTCGTCAGTGGAAGTCCTCGGTGGCCTGAAGCCGGCGTTCAGCCAGGACGGCACGGTGACGGCCGGCACCTCTTCCCCCCTGACCGACGGCGCGTCCGCCGTGCTGGTGACCTCCGAGGAGTTCGCGACGCGGCACGGCCTCAAGATCCTTGCCCGGATCAAGGCAGTGGGCCTGTCCGGTTGCGAGCCCGAGACGATGGGACTGGGGCCGATCGGCGCGTCGCGCAAGGCGCTGGAGCGCGCGGGACTGAACGTCGCCGACCTCGACGTGGTGGAGATCAACGAGGCGTTCGCCAGCCAGTCGATCGCCTGCATCCGCGACCTCGGCTTGAAGGAGGAGACGATCAACATCGACGGCGGCGCGATCGCGATCGGCCATCCGCTGGGTGCGACGGGCGCGCGGATCGTCGGCAAGGCGGCGGCGCTGCTGGCGCGCGAGGGTGGCCGCTATGCGCTCGCCACCCAATGCATCGGCGGCGGGCAAGGTATTGCCACGGTGCTGGAGCGCGCCTGACATGAGCGAGCCGATTCGAAAGGTGTGCGTCATCGGTGCGGGCGTGATGGGCGCCGGCATCGCGGCGCAGGTCGCCAACGCGGGCATTCCGGTGCTGCTGCTTGATGTCGCCGCGAAGGAAGGCGCCGATCGCGATGCGGTGGCGAAAGGCGCGGTTGCGAAAATGCTGAAGACCGACCCGGCGCCCTTCATGTCGAAGCGGGCGGCAAAGCTGGTCGAGACGGGCAACATCGACGATCATCTCGACCGCGTCGCCGAATGCGACTGGGTGGTCGAGGCGATCGTGGAACGGCTCGACATCAAGCAGGCACTGTACGCAAGGCTGGAACAGGTGAAGCGGCCCGGCACGGCGGTGTCGTCCAACACCTCCACCATCCCGCTCGGTCATCTGGTCGAGGGGCGCGGCGACCAGTTCCGGCGCGACTTCCTCATCACCCATTTCTTCAATCCCCCGCGCTACATGCGCCTGATCGAGATCGTGCGCGGGCCGGCCACCGACCCGGTGGTCGCCGACCGGGTCGAGCGCTTCGTCGATCGCTTCATGGGCAAGCGGGTCGTGCCCGCCAAGGATACGCCCGGCTTCATCGCCAACCGGATCGGCACCTACTGGCTGGCGGTGGCGATCAACGCCGCCATGGACCAGGGCCTCACCGTCGAGGAGGCCGACCAGATCGGTGGCCGGCCGATGGGCGTGCCGAAGACGGGCATCTTCGGGCTGATCGACCTCGTCGGCGTCGACCTGATGCCGCTCCTGTCGAAGAGCCTGTCCGCCACCCTGCCGCAGGGCGATCCGTATTTCGATACGGTGCGGCCGATGCCGCTGGTCGACCGGATGATCGCGGACGGGTTCACGGGGCGCAAGGGTAAGGGCGGCTTCTACGCCTTCGACAAGGCGACGCGGACGAAGAAGGCGGTGGACCTGTCGACGGGGGAATATCGCGCGAGCGTCAAGCCCGCGTCGCTGCCCCGCGCGGCGGAGAAGGATCTGGCCGCGTTGGTCGCCGCGCCCGGCAAGGTCGGCGCTTATGCGTGGGAGATCCTCGGCAAGGTTCTCGCCTATGCCGCCATGCTGGTCGGCGAGGCGGCCGACGACGTCGTCGCGATCGATGACGCGATGAAGCTCGGCTACAACTGGAAACAGGGGCCATTCGAGCTGATCGACCGGCTGGGGCCAAGCGCGCTGGCGCGGCGGCTGGCGGCGGAGGGCCGGACGGTGCCGCCGATCCTGGTGACCGCCGGGGATCGCCCTTTCTATCGGGTGGAGGGCGGCCGGCGCCAGTATCTCGCCGCCACGGGCGAGTATCGCGAGGTGGCCCGGCCCGAGGGCGTGTTGCTGCTGGAGGATGTGAAGCGGGGCGCCGAGCCGGTGATCCGCAATGGCTCCGCCGCGCTGTGGGACGTGGGCGACGGAGTCGCGTGCCTGGAATTCACGGCCAAGATGAATGCGCTGGACGAGGAGGTCGCCAAGCTGATCGGCCAGGCGATCCCGCTGGTCAAGGCGCGGTTCAAGGCGCTGGTGATCTATAACGAAGGCAGCAACTTCTCGGTCGGCGCCAATCTGGGCCTCGCCATGTTCGCGGTGAACATCGCCGCCTGGAGCGAGATCGACCGGCTGATCGCCGCCGGGCAGCAGGCGTACAAGGCGCTGAAATACGCGCCGTTCCCGGTCGTGGCCGCTCCCGCGGGCATGGCGCTGGGCGGGGGGTGCGAGATCCTGCTCCATGCCGACGCCATCCAGGCGCATGCCGAAAGCTATGTCGGGCTGGTCGAATGCGGCGTCGGGCTGATCCCCGGCTGGGGTGGCAACGGCGAGATGCTCGATCGTCTTGCCAGGTCGCCGGCCGTGCCGAATGGCCCGATGCCCGCCGTCGCGAAGGCGTTCGAGATGATCTCGACGGCGCAGGTGTCGAAATCGGCGGCCGAGGCGAAGGAGATGCTGTTCCTGCGCGCCTCGGACGGCATCACCATGAACCGTGACCGCCTGCTCGCCGATGCTAAGAACAAGGCGCTCTCGCTGGTCGAGGGATATTGCGCGCCCGACAAGCCGGTATTCCGCCTGCCGGGTGAAAGCGGGCGGGTCGGCATTGCCGGGGTCGTCGCCGATTTCCGCAAAAAAGGGGTGGCCACCCCCTATGACACCGTGGTCGCGGAGCGGCTGGCGACCGTACTGACCGGCGGCAACGCCGATCTGGTCGACACCGTCACCGAGGACCAGCTGCTGGTGCTGGAGCGCAACGCGTTCATGGCCAGCGTCAAGGACGCGCGCACCCAGGCACGGGTCGAGCACATGCTCGAAACCGGCAAGCCGCTGCGCAACTGATCGAAGAGGTAGCCGCCGATGCAAATCTATTCCGCGCCGCTCCGGGACATGCGCTTCGTCCTGCACGAGCTGTTCGCCGACGATCAGTTCGACGCGAGCGCCGCCTTCGCTGAGTTCACCCCCGACCTGTACGATGCCGTGCTGGAGGAAGCCGGTCGCATGGCGAAGGACGTCCTGTTGCCGCTGAACGCAAGCGGCGATCTGGAAGGATGCCGGCTCGAGAACGGCGTCGTGCGGACGCCCGCGGGTTTTCCCGAGGCGTATCGGCAGTTCCGCGACGGCGGCTGGGCGGCGCTCGCCTCCGCGCCCGAATGGGGTGGGCAGGGATTGCCCGAGACGCTGAACAAGCTGGTGGAGGAGATGATCTGCTCCGCCAACCTATCGTTCGGCCTGTACCCCGGCCTGACTCACGGCGCCACCACCGCGATCGAGGGACACGGATCGGAGGATCTGAAGCGGGCCTACCTGCCCAGGATGGTCAGCGGTGAATGGTCGGGGACCATGTGCCTGACCGAGCCCCATTGCGGCACCGACCTGGGCCTGCTCCGCACCCGCGCGGTGCCGCAGGACGACGGCAGCTATCGCGTGTCCGGGTCCAAGATCTTCATCTCGGCAGGAGACCACGACCTGACCGACAACGTGATTCACCTTGTCCTTGCGCGCTTGCCCGACGCCCCCGCGGGGGTGAAGGGTATCAGCCTGTTCCTGGTGCCCAAGTTCCTGCCCCGGGACGACGGCAGCTTCGGCCCGCATAACGGCGTGTCGGTCGCCGGCATTGAACACAAGATGGGGCTGAAGGCGTCGGCGACGTGCCAGATGCAGTTCGACGACGCAACCGGCTGGATCGTCGGCGAGCCGAACAAGGGGCTCGCCGCGATGTTCACCATGATGAACACCGAACGCGTCTCGGTCGGCATCCAGGGGCTCGGCGTCGGCGAGATCGCCTATCAGTCCGCTGTCGCCTACGCGCGCGAGCGGCAGCAGGGCCGCGCGCTGACCGGCCCCAAGCGCCCTGATCTGCCCGCCGATCCAATCATCGTCCACCCCGATGTGCGCCGGATGCTGATGACCATGCGCGTCTATGCCGAGGGGTGCCGCGCGGTAGGCCAGTGGACATCGCGGGCGCTGGACGCGGAGAAGCATGCGCCCGACCCGGAGCTGCGCGCCCGCGCGACCGATTTCATCGCGCTGATGACGCCCGTCGTGAAGGCGCTGTTCACCGATCTGGCGTCGGAGGCCGCGAACCTCTGCGTCCAGACCTATGGCGGCCACGGCTATATCCGCGAGCATGGCGTCGAGCAGTTCGTTCGCGACGCCCGCATCACCCAGATCTATGAAGGCACCAACGGCGTCCAGGCGCTGGACCTGGTCGGGCGCAAGATGCCCGCCAACATGGGTCGGGCGATGCGGCCTTTCTTCCACGCCGTGTCGAACCTGTGTGAGGAGATGGCGGGCAGCACGGACAAGACGCTCGCGGCGCAGACCGCAGCGCTGCACCAGGCGTTCGGCGCACTCCAACTCACCACCGCGACCATCGCTCGCAAGGCGATGAAGAATGCGGACGAGGCCGGGGCGGCGGCAACTGATTATCTGAAGATGCTGGGACTGGTCGCGATAGGCTACACCTTCCTTCGGGCCGCGCGGATCGCCACGGACCGGCTTGCCGAAGGAAGTGCCGACGCCGCCTTCTACCGAGCCAAGCTGGCGACCGCGGCCTTTTTCTTCGATCGCATCCTGCCGCAGGCGACGGGGAGTTTCCTGGTCATCAAGGCGGGCAGCAGATCGACCATGGCGCTCGCAGAGGAGCTGTTCTGACCAGCCCGCCGACGATCCAACGATAACAGAAACGGGTCGTACTCGCCCGGCCCAAAACAAGGAGAGAAGAAGGCCATGTCCATGATGTTGCTCGCCCTGGCGCTGATGGCCGGCAACCCTCCGGCGGAGACGGTGATCGGCCGCTGGCGGACAGAGACGCGCGGCGGGGTCGTGGACATCCAGCGGTGCGGCGCCTCCATCTGCGGGCGCTTGGTCAGTTCCGACAAGCTGCGCAGAGACCCGACGCTGAAGGATGGCAACAACCGCGACGCGGCACAGCGTGACCGTCCCTTGCGCGGGCTACTCATGCTGAGCGGCTTCTCACGTGACGGCGAGGTCTGGAGCGGCGGCCGGATCTACAATGCGGATGATGGAAAGACGTATGGCGCCAAGCTGACGCCGATCGGCCGCGATCAGCTCAAAGTGCGTGGCTGCGTGTTCGTGCCGTTGTGCAAGACGCAGACCTGGACCCGCATCCCCTGATACTCCCCCCGTTTTCCGTGCCTGTGAGAGTAGCATGACCCATTCTTTTCGCGCGGCCTTGGCCGCTACGGTCGTTGTTTATTCCCTTACCCTGTCGGCCCAGGCGCATGCCCAGGCATTCTATCTGCAGGAGCAATCCGCACGCGCAGCCGGTCGCGCCTTTTCCGGCGAGGTGGCGGATACGGGAGCGGCATCCTTGTGGTGGAACCCCGCGGCTATCGCTGACACAAACGAGCGGGAGGTGACGATCAGTGCCGCTGCGATCCTGCCCCGGGGCAGGGTCGTCGACCAGGGAACGCTGATCCGGCGACCCGGCCAGCCGTTCGCGCCAGTCGGCGGCGACGGAGTCTCGCGTAATCCGATCAACAACGGCGTGCTGCCATCAGGCGCGATCGCGCTGCCGCTGACCAACCGCATCGCCGTGGGTCTAGCGGTGACGTCGCCCTACAGCTTCACGACCGACTATGACGATGACAGCTGGGCGCGATATTCGGCAGACCGGACCAGACTCAGAACGATCGACATCCAGCCCTCGCTTGGCATCGCGCTGACCGACTGGCTGCGGGTCGGCGGGGCAGTCAACGTCGAGTACACCGACGCCAGCCTCAGCAACAAGCTGCCGAACCTGTCGACCGCGCTGCACGACGGGGAACAGCGGCTCGCTGGCGACGGTTGGGATCTCGGCTGGACGGCGGGTGTACAGCTCCATCATCAGTGGGCGATCGTGGGCATCGCGTACAAGTCGGCCATCGAGCATCATCTGAAGGGCGAGCTGGAAACCTCCGGTCTTGCGGGTCCGCTCGCCGCTTCCAACCGAACCGTTTCCGATGCGCGTGCCTCCTTCTACACGCCCGCGCAGATCATCGTCGGCGGCCGCTTCCGCGCGTCCGATGCGCTGACGCTGAATACCCAGGTGGTCCGCTACACCTGGAGCAAGTTTGACGCGATCCGGCTCGGCGCGCCCATCAACACGGCCATCCCGGAGAATTATCGCGACAGCTGGAGCCTGGCGGGCGGTGTGGATTATGCCGTGTCCCCGGCCGTGACGCTGCGCGCGGGCGTGCAGCATGCCATCACTCCCACGCGAAACGGCGATCGCGACGCGCGCGTGCCGGATTCCGACCGGTGGAATTACGGCGCCGGCGCGACGTTCAAGCTCACATCGGGCCTGTCGATCGACGCCGCCGCGAACTATGTCGACTTCAAGGATGCGACCATCGACCGGATCACCGCAGCCTATGCGGGCACGGCGGTGCAGACGCCGATCGTGACCGACGGCTCGCTGAAGGATGCCCACGCGGTGGTCCTGTCCCTTGGCGCTCGGCTGACGTTCTGAGGAGAGGTTCCAATGAAGGTTCTGGTACCGGTCAAGCGGGTGCTTGACTACAATGTGAAGCCCCGGGTGAAGGCGGACGGGTCGGGTGTAGACCTTGCCAACGTCAAGATGAGCATGAACCCCTTCGACGAGATCGCGGTCGAGGAGGCGATCCGGCTGAAGGAAAAGGCCGGCGTCATCGAGATCGTGGTCGTGTCGATCGGCGAGGCCAAATCGCAGGAGACATTGCGCACCGCGCTCGCGATGGGCGCCGACCGCGCGATCCTGGTGACGAGCGAACAGAAGGTCGAGCCGCTGAGCGTCGCCAAGATCCTGGCGAAGATCGTGGAAGAGGAGCAGCCCGCCCTCGTCATCCTCGGCAAGCAGGCGATCGACGACGACAACAACCAGACCGGCCAGATGCTTGCCGGGCTGCTCGGCTGGGGCCAGGGGACGTTCGCGTCCAAGGTCGAGCTGGCAAGCGACAGCGTCACCGTGACGCGCGAGGTCGATGGTGGGCTGGAAACCGACAGGTTCCCACTGCCCGCGATCGTCACCACCGACCTGCGGTTGAACGAGCCGCGCTATGCCTCGCTGCCCAACATCATGAAGGCCAAGAGCAAGCCGCTCGCGAACAAGACGCCGGCCGATTACGGCGTGGACGTGACGCCGCGCATCACCACCCTGAAGGTGGTAGAACCCGGCAAACGCCAGGCGGGAGTCAAGGTCGCCGATGTGGACGAGCTGGTGATGAAGCTCCATGCGATGGGCATCGCTAAGTAAGCACAACTCTCACCCGTTCGGGCTGAGCCTGTCGGACGATGTGCCGAGAAAAAGGGGCAGAGGATATGAAGACGCTGGTCTGGGTCGAGCATGACGGCTCGACGGTGAAGGATGCGACGCTAGCCGCGGTAACCGCCGCGTCGAAGCTGGGCGGGGTCGACCTGCTGGTCGCGGGTCAGGGCGTGGATGGGGTCGCTGAGGCCGCTGCGCAGATCGCGGGTGTCGGCACGGTGCACGTCGCGGACGATGCAGCCTATGCCCACGCGCTGGCCGAGAATGTCGCGCCGCTGGTGATGCAGCTGATGGACGACCACGACGCCTTCGTTGCGGCGGCCACGACGACGGGCAAGAACATCGCGCCGCGGGTCGCCGCGTTGCTCGACGTAATGCAGATCAGCGACATCCTGTCGGTCGAGGGCGAGGAAAGCTTCACCCGCCCGATCTATGCCGGCAACGCGATCGCGACGGTGCAGACCTCCGACGCGAAAAAGGTCGTCACCGTCCGCACCACGGCGTTCGAGAAGGCGGCGGCGAGCGGCGGGTCGGGCACGGTCGAGGCAGTCGCGTCTACCGGTGAGGAGGGCTTGTCGACCTTTGTCGGCTCGGAGATTGCGGCGAACGCGCGGCCGGAGCTGACCAGCGCCAAGGTGATCGTCTCGGGCGGGCGGGCGCTCGGGTCGGGCGAGAAGTTCCATGAACTGATCGAGCCGCTCGCCGACAAGCTCGGCGCCGGCGTCGGCGCCAGCCGCGCGGCGGTGGATGCGGGTTATGTTCCCAACGATTACCAGGTCGGGCAGACGGGAAAGATCGTGGCGCCGGAAGTGTACGTCGCGGTCGGGATTTCCGGCGCGATCCAGCACCTGGCGGGCATGAAGGACTCCAAGGTAATCGTGGCGATCAACAAGGATGAGGACGCGCCGATATTCCAGGTGGCGGACATCGGCCTGGTCGGCGACCTGTTCAAGGTGGTGCCGGAGTTGACGGAGAAGCTGTAGGAGGGACGAAGGCTGCGAAGTCAGCTGCGCGCCGGCGCTTCCGCCAGCACGCGGAGTTCGGCCGGCAGCGCGGCTCCGTCGCGCAACGTGCCATCCGTTGCCACTCCGGGGCCGCCGGACGTTGCCTCACCACGTCCCTTTTCCAGTGCGCGGAACCGGTGGAGCAGTGGTTCGGTATACCCGTTCGGCTGCTCCGCCCCCTCGAACACCAGCGCGCGGGCCGCCTGCATCGCAAGGCTGTCCGCGGTGAGCGGCCGGTAGGCGGGATCGCCGGCGTTCTGGTGTCCGGTCAGAGGAGGTTCTAAATCGTACGCTAAGCCCGGCAATCGTCCCGATTGGGATCCCAAACGGGACGATCGCAGCCAGCGCGGTTCGACGGGTTCGGTCGTAAAGGTATATCTGTGCCCGTTCTATGCGCCGCCCACTGTTCGCGAAAACCTTCCTTTCTGACGACCTTGCAGCGGGCCATGACCGCGACGCATTTCTGCGGGCCGCCGCTTGTCAGAACTGTTCTTGAAACCCGCTTCGCAAAAGCGCCTGCCGGCGACGGGTTTGGAGAACCCATTGGCAGGGAGCGTGAGCACAACGCCCCGTTTGCGAGCAGCGCCGGATGATGGCGAGCACGCTGGCAGATAATTCGAGCAGGACGCTCCCCGCCAGTGGCGGAGAGCGTGAGCAGGAAATCAGGCTGTTTGCGAGCAGACGCCGATATAATTGCAAGCGCCTACACCTAAGGTTTGAGATGTGATGGTTGATCCCCCTCGTGGTCGAAGAAATACCCTCGGGTATGCCGTCAACGATGCTGCTCGCCGATACGAAACGGGCGCCCAAATCGTCTGGGCCGTCAACTCAGAGGGCGATGATGTATGGATAGACGACGTTCCTAGCGGCCGGTCCGACCTCCGGTGTGCTTGCGGAGAGCGGCTGATCGCCAAGAAGGGGACCGAGAGGGCTCACCACTTCGCTCATGAAGCGGGAACGTCAGAGGCCTGCAGGGTTGCAAGGCAGGCCGCTCTTGCGCGGTTTATCATCGCCACATTGAGCGACGGCGCGCATTTCAGGCTCCCTGACACTAATCATAGCACCACGAAGCCACTATTGACGGCTGCATCATACGACGTGTTCTTTGATACTGTACGCGTCACGGCGACATTCAAGGGACGCGCGGTAGCGATAGCTGCGACACTTACGAAGAAAGAGACGAAGCGGCTCAGAGAGCTACAGCTGTCGCCGGCCACGGTGTCGCTAATCCTCGTTGACCTATCAGCGCACAAGGCGCGGGCCGATCACGAGATCGCTGTCGCTCTGACAGACAGGGCGGAGCGCTATTGGCTGTACAACAGAAGTTCGAAAGACCACGAGAGAGCAATGCAGGAGAACCGACGACGGGAACAGTCAGCGGTGTTTCCTCCGCTTAGAGAGGGACGGGCCAGCGCTGGCTTAGCTCACCCATTGTCAGACGCTTCGGATGGATTTGACCACGCAGCAGCAACGCCGAAACGCTTACAAGACGCGCGCCGACTGATGATGTCGCAGGACCCAAACATTGACATCGACGCTTGGGACAGCCAGCCGCAGGCTTGGTTGGGTGGCCTAACGCCGTACGAGTACAACCGGTCTCGCTCCGACCTAGTACAACTAGTCGAACGGCATCTTGGTCTCCGCGATGAGTTTGGTCGACCAACCAAGCGGTGAGGCCGGCTTTCAACAACGCTGGATGCCGCGAGGGTCGCTGCCGTCCTGGCGATAAGTCCACCATTTCGGGGACGAGTCCACCACTTCGGGAGCGAGTCCACCATTTCGGGCGCAGTTCGCGGCTCTTTTCACTCCGCTGTCACGCCAGTCCACCCTTTCAGGATATCCGACAAAGCCCTGACGATTCTACGAGCCTGTAATTTCCAATAATGTTATTTCCTGGAAAAAAGAGGATGGCCGGATCGGGCGCGGTTGTCGGTTGTCCTGAAACGGTGGACGCACACGGCGAGCGTCGCCCGGCGTCAGTCCACTCCTGAAATGGTGGACATTCTCCCCAAAAGAGCGGACGCTTGCCAGGCTGGATCAGCCGAGGCGTCGTACCATGCGAACCGCGGACCTGAAGACGGCGAGCGACGCTAATTGGGCAGAAGCGCACCGCCGCGAGAAGATCATCCGCCCACTTGCTGCGCTGACCCGCATCCCGGGCAACGCAGCCGCCGAAGCGCTGGATAAGCTTGGGCTGGGTCGCGCCCGTTTTCATGAGCTTCTCCAGCTTTATCGGGCGTCGCCCGTTGCCGCTTCGCTGTTGCCGCGCCCGCGAGGGCGGGAGAGGGGAGAGCGGCGGCTCTCATCTGCTGCCGAGCAGTTGATCGCCCGAGGCATCGCGGAGTGTTATCTCACCCTCGAGAAGCCGAACGTGCAGGCGCTCCGCCGCTGGCTCCGACATGAGGCGCAGAAGATCGGGCTGAAGGTGCCCAGCACCAAGGCAATCCAAGCACGATTGGACAGACTGCCTCCCCAGACCGTCACGGCCCGTAGGCAAGGGTCCAAAGCCGCCGCTGACAAGTGGGAGCCGACGCGAGGCGTGTTGGATGCCAGCTACGCGCTGGAGCTCGTGCAATCGGATCACACGCTGGTCGACGTGATCGTCGTCGACGATCTGTATCGAAAGCCCATCGGTCGGCCGTGGCTCACGCTGATGATCGATATCGCGAGCCGCACGGTACCGGGGTTCCACCTCGATATGCTTGCACCCTCGGCCGTGTCGGTTGGCATGTGCATGCGCCAAGCCGTTCTCCCCAAGACCGCCTGGTTGGCCGAGCGCGGCATGGAGGCACCTTGGGACAATCAGGGTCTCATGGATCGGCTACACCTCGACAATGCGCGCGAGCACCGCTCCGACGCTCTGAAACGGGGCTGCCGTGCCCACTCGATCTCGCTCGAGTATCGTCCGGTTCGGCGTCCGCACTTCGGTGGCCATATCGAGCGGCTGATCGGGACAGTGATGGGCGCTGTCCATCTTCTGCCCGGCACGACGTTCTCCAACGTGGCGGAGCGAGGCGAATACGACTCCGAAGCCCAAGCGTGCATGACGCTGGGCGAGTTGGAGAGCTGGCTCGCCGCACAGATCATTGGGCCGTACCATGCAGAGCGACACCGCGGCATCGGCATCCCGCCGGCGCTCGCCTGGGCCGAAGCGATGGAACGGCGGCCGGAGCTGGCGCGGCTGCCGGTCGATCGCGCCAGCTTCCTCTTCGACTTCCTGCCTTGCGAACTACGCGCGGTGACCCCGCACGGCATCGAACTGTTCCATACGCACTACTGGGATGACGCGCTGTCCTGCTGGTACACGCGACCCGGGCAGGCCATGCCGATCCGGTGGGACCCGCGTGACCTTTCTCGCATCTGGCTCGAGCTCCCGCATGGCGAGCACCTCGAGGTGCCCTATCGTGACCTCCGGCGGCCGGCGATCACCCGCTGGGAACAGAAGGAGGCGGTTCGCACCCTGCGCGAGCGTGGTCAGCAAGCGGTCGACGAGACGCTGATCTTCCAGGCGGTCGAGACACAGCGCCTGATCGTGGCAGAAGCCGCTCACAAGACAAAGGCCGCACGGCTCGCGCTCCAGAGGACCAGGGCGGCCTTGGCCGATGCACGGCGCGCCAGAAGCAGCGGCAAGCCCACCATCGAGGACGACAGACCCACAGCTCCGCCGGGCGCCTCGAGTACGGATAAGAGCGGTGATCGGCAGGCGCTACCGTACCTCGTCGAGGAGATGCCCAGGTGAGCGATCTGTCGCATCTTGCCGAGGACTACCGCGAGCGCGCGACGTGGGCCGACGAGGAGCGGATCGCCTGGATCCGCATGGATCGTTGGCTTGGCTTCCCGAAGGCGGAGACCGTGCGCAAGACCTTGGATGCGATGCTACGCTACCCGCCGCGCACGCGCATGCCGTGCCTCCTGATCTAGGCCAGACCGGGATGGGGAAGTCCCGCATCGTCGAGCGCTTCGAGGCAGAGAACCCGCGCGGGTTCAACGACACAACGGGAACGGCGACGATCCCGGTCGTGGCCGTTCAGCTGCCGCCACAGCCGACCGATGGCGAGTTCTACGGGGAGGTTCTCGAGAAGCTCGGCGCCGGCTTTGCGGGGCGCGGCGACGTCCAGCGAGCCCGGCAGCTTACCCGCCGGATCATGGGGCAGGTGGGTGCTCGTATGCTTATCCTAGACGAGATCAACCACATGCTGGCCTGCACGCCACGGCAGCAGCGCGTCTTCCTTAACACGCTTCGGTATCTGGCCAACGACCTGCAGATCCCGCTCGTCTGCACCGGCAATCACGAGGCGCGCGCGGCGCTGCTCACGGACGCGGCGCTGGCCGAGCGGTTTGACGCGGTCGAGCTCGTCCGGTGGCAGAACGACGAGCCATTTCGGCTGCTGATGGTTACGCTCGCCGCGATCCTGCCCCTGCGCAAGCCATCTCAGCTGGAGGAGGAGCGGTGCCGGACCGCCATCCTCGACCTCTGCGATGGGAACACCGGCCGCATCTTCCGGCTCGTCGAAACGCTAGCCGTGAGAGCGATCGAGAACGGCACCGAGCGGATCGAGGTAGGAGATCTGGACGCCGATGACCTCGTGCTCCCGTCTGTCAGCATGAAGGCGTTGGCCCAGCGTCGTGGACGCGGGCGGGCGAAGGCGGCTGCTTGAGCCGTGGCTGGGGTGGCGCTGCCGATCGCGCCCCGTCCTCGTCCCGACGAGTTGCCGTCGTCCTGGCTCGGGCGGACCGCGGCCTGCTACGATGTATCGGTCGCCGAGCTCCGGCAGGTTCTATGGAAGGCTGGCCCGAGCATGAAGGGACGGCCCGATGTCCATTGGGATCTGCACGAGGCGAAAAGCGTCGTGGCCGGTCTACGGGTCGCGTCGGAGGTCGTGCTCAACCTCGGGCTTAAGTGCCGCTGGCCGGGGCTCGCGGTCGACTGGTTGCCAAGTACCGACGGCTTCGGCCGAGCGCGAGGTGAGCTCGATCTCGCCTGGTGCCGCCATTGCCTTGCCGAAGCGCACGAGGCCGGCGGGGCTTATCTCGACGCAGAGGCGGCGCTGCCGCTCGTCTTCTGTCATCGGCATGGCGCTTGGCGTCAGGACTATTGTCGGCGTTGCCGGCCGAGTCACTCGCCGCGGTTCACTTGGTCAGTCGGCATCGAGTTCGTGTGCGAAGATTGCGGCACGCCGCTCAGGACGAGCCGCTGGGCAAAGCCGACGCCAGCGGCCTATTTCGAGCCGGAGGAAACGGCCGCGGCGCTCTCAATCCTCTTCGCATTCGACGGCGAGGTCCGTAACGCGCTGCTCGGCCATCCGGCACGCTTGTTAGGGGTACAGCCGGTGCCGGCCCGTCAGTTCCTCATCGTGCTGCGCGATCTCACCCGGGCGCTGCTGGCGCCAAGCCTCTTCAGGACCAGTTACATCAATCTGTTCGACTGCCCCTTGCTGCCGATCATGCCGGAGCACAAACCGCAGACCTGGGACGAACAGCCCTACCACGAGCTGTCACCCTCCGCTCGAGCTCAGGTTCTCAGTGCGGTGGTGGCGCTCCTGGCCGACGAGCCCGTCGGCCGACTGATGTCGGGCGCGCATCTGCCGTTCCGCGAGCACCAGACACTTGAGAAGCTGCTCAATTACGTGCCTCGCTGGGTGCAAGCGATGCTGATCCGAAGCAGCGTGGCTTGGCCCGAGCCGCTGCGCGCGCGCGTCGATGCCCATCGCCGACAGACGGGTATGGACGTGGACGACGTTCTGGCGCAGTTTGATGCGTGGCGGACCGAGCGCGACCAGCGGCAGCGTGAGCGAACGTCGCTGATCGGGTGATCGCGACCGCGGCGAGGGCAGGTAAGTGCCCGCAGCGGAACAGAAATCCGTGTTGCTGCCACTTAGAGAAGACACATTCGTCGCCAGATAGAACTGACACACC
>NZ_LSKH01000057.1:0-1398 GCF_001557395.1 Sphingomonas sp. CCH5-D11
GTCGGCTGCGTCTGCTGGACGAGGCGGATGAGGTTGGTCGAGTCCGTCAGATCGCCGTAATGGAGGTGGAAGCGCGGGTCCTCATCATGCGGGTCCTGATAGATATGCTCGATCCGCCCCGTGTTGAACGACGACGAACGCCGCTTCACGCCATGAACCTGATATCCCTTCGCCAGCAGCAGCTCCGCCAGATACGATCCGTCCTGCCCCGTCACCCCCGTGATCAGCGCGACCTTCCGCTCCGTCATGTCATCCCTCCCCCAGGTGAGACGATGCTAGGGCGTGGCCATGTGGGCAACAAGGCGAGCGGCCATGGGTTTGATCCATAATGGGCCTATGTCGCGCTAGTGCAACGCAGCGGACCTGATGCTCGCAGCGCAGCAACGAAGAACCGCGCGCGGCGTTGACCCTCCCGAAGCGCTGTCGCACAGCGAGCGCCAGATAGATGCAGTGATCGAAGAAATCGATCACACTGACCAAATGTAAACGGTTCAATCGTTTGCTGCGGCGCACTATCTGGAGCCAGCACTTACGCAAGGAGATACGCATGTCGCTTATCGGCACGACCATCAAGCCGTTCGAGACCCAGGCCTATAAGGAAGGCAAGTTCGTGACCGTCACCGACGCGGACACCCGCGGCAAGTGGGCGGTGTTCTTCTTCTATCCGGCCGACTTCACCTTCGTGTGCCCGACCGAGCTCGAGGACCTCGCCGATCATTACGAGACGTTCCAGAAGATGGGCGTCGAGATCTATTCGGTGTCGACCGACACGCACTTCAGCCACAAGGCATGGCACGATACCTCGCCGGCAATCGGCAAGATCAAGTTCACCATGCTGGGCGACCAGAACCACACCATCTCGAACAACTTCGACATCCTGCGCGCGGGCCAGGGCCTGGCCGATCGCGGCACCTTCGTGGTTGATCCCGATGGCGTGATCCAGCTGATGGAGATCACCAGCGAGGGCGTCGGCCGCAACGCGGTGGAACTGCTGCGCAAGATCAAGGCGGCGCAGTATATTGCGGCGCACCCGGGTGAGGTCTGCCCGGCGAAGTGGGAAGAGGGCGAAACCACGCTCGCCCCGTCGCTCGACCTCGTCGGCAAGATCTGAGCCTAACCGCTCCGATGACGGACGGGGCAGCGTATTTTGTCCCGTCCACACCGCTCCGTCATGCCGGGCTCGTCCCGGCATCCAGACCTTCGCAGGCGCATCAAGCGTTGAGTGCGCGGAACCCTGGACCCCGGGACAAGCCTGTCTTGAGCGCCTGCCTTGGCGGGCAGTCGAAAGGCCCGGGGTGACGGCGTGAGTGGTGGCAAGCGCCACGTCCCACCAACCACCTACCTTCACACCAGCGGTGCGGCGTCGCCCCCCCCTGCGCCTGTCTCTTATACACATCT
>NZ_LSKH01000058.1:0-5038 GCF_001557395.1 Sphingomonas sp. CCH5-D11
CGCGGGCTCAGCGTATTGCTGGTCGAGCAGGACGATCTGGCGAGCCATACATCCTCCGCTTCCACCAAGCTGATCCACGGCGGCCTGCGCTACCTGGAATATGGCGAGTTCCGGCTGGTGCGCGAGGCGCTGATCGAGCGCGAGCGGCTGCTGAACATGGCGCCGCACATCATCTGGCCGCTCGAATTCGTCCTGCCGCAGACCCAATCGCCGCGCCCCGCCTGGATGGTTCGCCTGGGCCTGTTCCTGTACGATCACCTCGGCGGGCGCGAGAAGCTGCCGGGCACGCGCACCGTGAAGCTCGCGGACTCGCCCGTCGGCGCGGGTCTAAGCACCAGAGAAGGCAAGGCTTTCATCTATTCGGACTGCTGGGTGGAGGACAGCCGGCTGGTGGTGCTGAACGCGATGGATGCCGCCGACCGCGGCGCGACGATCGAGACCCGCACACGGCTGGTCGATGCAAGGCGCGTCGGCGGCGGCTGGGAAGCGATCGTCGAGGGGCCGGATGGCCGCCGCACGGTGCGCGCCAGAGCGCTCGTCAACGCCGCTGGGCCGTGGGTTGCCGACGTTCTCGGCCGGGTGCCCGATGCGCGCACCGATCGCGGGGTCAAGCTGGTCAAGGGCAGTCATATCGTAGTGCCGAAACTCTACGAAGGCGATCACGCCTTCATGCTGCAGAACCCCGATCGGCGCATTGTCTTCGCCATCCCCTATGAGCGCGACTTCACATTGGTCGGAACCACCGACGAGGTCTGGAGTGCGAAACCGGGCAAGGCCGCGATCAGTTCGGCCGAAACCGGATATCTTCTGGAGACAATTGGCCGGTATTTCGCAACGCCGGTCAGCGAAAACGAAATTCGCTGGTCCTATGCCGGCATCCGGCCGCTGTACGACGACAAATCGTCAAACGCATCGGCGGTGACGCGCGACTATGTGCTCGATCTCGATGCGGGCGAAGGTCGGGCGCCGATGCTGAGCATTTTCGGCGGCAAGATCACCACCTACCGCAAGCTGGCCGAGCACGCGATGAAGGAACTGGCGCCGTTCTTCCCCGGGGCAAGCGGCGCGTGGACCGCCGGTGCCGTGCTGCCCGGCGGTGATATGCCGAACGCCGATTTCGAGGCATTCCTCGGTGCCCTGAGTGCCAGCCGTCCCGACCTTCCCGCGCCGCTGCTGCGCCGGCTCGCGCGTGCCTATGGCACACGGACCGAGCGCGTGCTGGGCGCGGCGCGGACGGTGGCGGAGCTGGGCCGCTGCTTCGGCGGCGATCTGTATCAGGCCGAAGTCGATTATCTGGTCGCAGCCGAATGGGCGCGGACGAGCGAGGACATCCTGTACCGGCGCAGCAAGCTGGGGCTGCACACGCCTGCAGACACTGCCGAGGCGCTGGACGCCTATCTCGCTGCCGCGCCGCATGCGGCGGTGGCGGCCGTCGCAGGCTGATGCAACAGGGTGCGGATGTGGTGGCGCTGCGCCACCGCCAGATCCTAGAGACGGCGCGGCACACCGGCAGCGTCTCGGTCGAGGCGCTCGCCGAAACATTGGGCGTGACGCCGCAGACGATCCGCAAGGACCTGAACCTGCTCGCCAAGAAATCGATGCTGTCGCGCGTCCATGGCGGCGCGGTGGTGACATCGGGCGTCGACAATCTGCGCTATGCCGAGCGGCGACTGGTGGCGGCAGAGACCAAGGACGCGATCGGCGCGGCCGCCGCCGCACTGGTGCCCGACGGATCGAGCCTGTTCATCAACATCGGATCGACCACCGAGGCGATCGCCCGGCATCTGACGAGACATCGCGAGTTGATGGTGATCACCAACAACCTCAACGTCGTCGACATCCTGGCCGATTGCCCCGGCATCGAGGTGATCGCCGCCGGCGGCCGTGTACGCCCGGGCGATCGCGCGGTGATCGGCGCGCTGGCGATGGATTTCATCCGCAGCTTCCGCGTCGATTACGCGCTGATCGGCGCCTCCGCGATCGAGGCGGACGGCACCTTCCTCGACTTCGACGTGGACGAGGTGCGCGTGTCGCAGACGATCATCGCGCAGGCACGCAAGGTGATCCTGACGCTCGATTCGTCCAAGCTCGGCCGCCCTGCCGCGGTACGGATCGGCGACCTGGCCGACATCGACTATCTGGTGACCGACGCGGTGGATGACGCGCTGGAGTCGGCGTGCGACGCGTCGGACGTGACGGTCGTGAGAGTGATCGGCGATTGAGATCCAATTATCAAACCCGAAGCGCCTGCCTGGCATCGGAGAAGCTCCTGTGAAAAGCTTTGTCCGCCCCGCAGAGTGCATGACCCCGGCTCCTTCGGCAGAGCTCGGGACAGGCCTGTGTCGAGGTCCAGGGTTGCGCGGATTCACCAGCGCCGAATTTGCCGAACCCTGGATGCCGGGACGAGCCCGGCATGACGATGTAAAGTGCGCTGGGGGGCCGCCTGCGCCGGAGCCGGGGGAGCGCGCTCGGGGCGCGTACGTCGCCAGGCTCAGGACGAACGACTGGGGCGTCCACACCGGTGGACGACTCACTTTAGGGTGACAGGGAGCAAGGAAGCGGTGGGCGATGGATCGGCTTGATTTCCATGAAGCGCGTGCGGTCTCTCGGCGTCGGCTGCTTGCCGCGGGGATCGCCGGTGGCGGCGCGATGCTGGCGGGGCGAGCGCTGGGCGCGGATGTCGACCTGCGGCTGCCCGGTGGACCCTCCCGGCGCGCGATGACGAGCGACTTTCCGCAGAAAGGCGCGATGATCCTGCAGCGCGTGCGGCCGGCGCTGCTGGAGACGCCAATGGAGGTGTTCCAGCAATCGCTCTACACGCCAAATGACCGTTTCTTCGTCCGCTGGCATTGGGGCGATCTGCCGACGAGCATCGATGTCGAGACCTATCGCATCCGCGTCGGCGGGCATGTCGAACGGCCGCTGTCGATCTCGCTGGCACAATTGCTCAGGATGCCGCGGGTTGAGTTGGCGGCGGTGAACCAATGCTCGGGCAACTCGCGCGGGCTGTTCCAGCCGCGCGTGCCGGGTGCGCAATGGGGGCATGGCGCAATGGGCAATGCCAAATGGATGGGCGTGCCGCTGCGCCATGTGCTCGACCTTGCCGGCGTGCGCGGCGGCGGGGTGGCCGTGCGCATCGGCGCGATGGACAAGCCGCTGGTGGCGGGCGCGCCGGATTTCGAGAAGTCCCTAGGCGTGGATCATGCGCGCGATGGCGAGGTGATGCTGGCGTTCGCGATGAATGGCGAGCAATTGCCGCTGCTCAACGGCTTTCCCGTGCGGCTGGTCGTCCCGGGCTGGTTCTCGACCTATTGGATGAAGACGGTGGATACGATCGAGGTGCTGCCCGCGCCCGACGACCGTTACTGGATGGCCAAGGCCTACAAAATTCCCACCGCTCCGCGCGCGAACGTGGTGCCGGGATCGAAGGATTTTTCCAGCGAGCCGATCAACCGCATGATCCCGCGATCGTGGATCACCAGCGTCGCCGATGGCGCGACCTATGGCTATGATCCGGTCCTGCCGATCGAGGGGATCGCGATGGGCGGCGACAGAGGCGTGGCGCGGGTCGACATATCGGCGACCGGCGGCCGGACGTGGGAGCCGGCGACGCTTGGCCGCGAGGATGATCGCTACGGCTTCCGCCGCTTCACCGCGCGGGTGAACGTGCCGCGGCCGGGACGCGTGAAGGTGATGGCGCGCTGCACCAACACGCAGGGAGAGACCCAGCCGATGGAGGCGAACTGGAACCCGGGCGGCTATATGCGCAACTGCGTCGAGCCCGTGATCGTGAGGCTCAGCTGATGCGTGCGCCGGGATTTGCGGTGATCGCGCTGGTGCTAATCGGGGCGACGTTGGCCGTGCTGGTGGCGGTGAGCGGGCGCGAGCGCGCCGCGGCACCTGCGGTGGCTGTCTCGGCCGTGCCCGAGGCAGCGTCGGTGGCGGGCGGGGGTGTGACGCTGACGTCGACGTCGGTGGAACTGCCCGATGATGCGGCGGTGTTTCCGGACGGGCCGAACGTCGCGCTGGTCAACCAGCGGTGCGTGGCGTGCCATTCGGCGAGCATGGTGCTGACCCAGCCGAAGATGAAGCGGGAGCAGTGGCAGGCGATCGTGGAGAAGATGCGCGATACGTATCACGCGCCAATGGCGGAGGGTGAGGTGGCGCCGATCGTGGGGTATCTGGCGGGACGGTAGGGAGTGAGCGGCGAGGTCCGCTTTGGGTGGAAAGCGGACATCCACTTGCAAGTCAAATTATCCGCTGAGCACGCCGATCAGGCTGTCGCTTTGTTTTGGCTTAGCTGCTGGTAGACGCCAAGACGGTCAGTAATTTGCCAATGGCCGGTCAGCCGGTCATCGAAGTCGAAGCTGTAAACAGTGGCTCCCGACATTCGTATTGTCTTGCCAGTGGCTGGAAAGCCGGGAAGGTCGCCTTTGTGGGTGGCCGCCCAGAGCCATGACATGACAACGCTATCACCGTCGGCGAACAGGTCTTGGATCTCAAACCGTTGATCCGGAAATGCCGCTCTCGACTGCTGAACGCGATCCTTAAAGCCCAAGCGATCAAGCACCATTCCGTCCCAAGGATCGCCCGGATCGTGACGTATCGTGTAGGCGTCGGCCAAATAGCTGTCGGCTGCGTCCACGTGCCCTTCGTCCCAAACTTGTCGGATGAAATCAGTAAGCCGCTGTTTGCGCGATTGATCGACGGACATGAAACCTCAGCCTTATGATTAAGCTAATGACTGTCCCCGTGAAGGCCCGTCTGCCGATCGTCAATGTGGCGGCTCGGAACGTCCGCTATTGGGCGATAGCGGCCGTTGATCATTTCTCTTGGAGCTTCGCGGATGCTGAACCCTGAAACGAGCTCAGGGCGACGGCGTGGGTGGGGTGGCGGCCGCCGAGCCAGCCATCCGGTCGTCATCCCCGCGCAGGCAGGGATCCATATACTCCGGAGGTCCCAGGAGGAGCGAGGGTGGCGTTTATGGATTCCCGCCTTCGCGGGAATGACGGGCGGGGGATCCGCCGCGATCGCTCGT